>NZ_OZ032162.1:306488-612976 GCF_964026565.1 Rickettsia endosymbiont of Ceutorhynchus obstrictus | reverse complement strand
TTATCTGAAACCTCTTGACTCTTATCTGAACCAAGGTTATCTTGCTCAGGTTTAAAACCTAAAATAATCTCATTTTCTTCTATTTTGAGCTCAAGCTCTTCTATTTGCTTACTTACCTTTTCTGATGACTTGCCATAACTCTTTGCTTTTAGTAACGCTAGCTGTTCTCTTAGTGATTGGTTTTCTTGATTCAATAACTCATTCTCATCGAATAGTACCTTAATTGTTTTATGTAATATAGATACATCACAAGATAAGTTGTTAAGGTCAAAAATCATATTTTAATCTTTATCCAGCATATTGAGGTCTATTAAACCATCTTGGATTACGCCAGTCAATAGCTTCTATCAACATTGCTAGCTGGGCCTTAGTAATTCCAATAGATTGCTTATTATCAACCTTGGGCCATACAAACTTGCCACTATCAAGACATTTATAATATAAACAAAAACCTTGCCCATCCCACCATAATATTTTTATTCTGTCAGCCTGTTTACCCCTAAAGACAAATAAGACACTCTTGTCAAACTGATCTGACAATATTGATTGTGCCAGTAACGATAAACCATTAATACCCTTACGCATGTCGGTATAACCAGTACAGAGATATATTCTGCTATCTGAAGCTATATCTAACATGATCCGTCCAATATTTTGACTATCTCCAAGAGCTTTGTGCTACTAATATTGCCCTCAATTAATAAAGAAAAATTACTAAAGGTTAATTCTGCTTTTTTTAATAGTGTATACTCTCTTTCTTGTACTAATAATTCTACAAATTTATTACCTGTATTATTAGATGTTTCTGCTTTTCTTCTGCTAAACTTCCCCCTACTACGCCACCCATATAATGTCTTCTCCGAAATTCCATAAGACCGTGCAACTTGTGATATAATGCACCCTGGAACACATGATTCACTAATTATTTGTGCCCTCTGTTCCGCTGTAATATTCTTCCTTCTAATATTCATCACACTATTATTCCTAATGTTATTAATACTATAGAATAATACTACAACCCTTTTGCTTTTATAGACCGCCTTTACCAGACGCTTACTTATTAGATATATTTTTATTATTATCTATATATAAGTAGTTGGCGAAATTTTTTTCAGGTTGACCTGAAATTTCTTTCGGGTTGGAGCGAAAAATTTTTTGTGTATGGCTGAAAATTTTTTCGTTTTCAGCTGAAGATGTATGATTATAAGGCTGGAAATCTTTTGCTAATTTTATACAAGGAGTGTTACGACATTTGATACCATATTTAATTACTGTTGTGGTAGAAAGATTGATGAACCCGGATTGTTCTAGTTCGAGTAGACATTGTCTTACTCTTCGTTGACAAACTCCTAGAGATTCTTCAAAGAAATGATAGGTTTCCTGGAGTTCGTCGATAGAATTGTTATAATAGATTTGTAAGCGGAAGACTATCAGGGATAAGAGCTGTCTTGAGGTTTTACTTAAGATTTTACCATTATTAGAGGTCAGATTATTCCATTCAGGAGGGATAAAATTACCGACAAAATTGTAGAATATAACAGAGCTATTATCACTATTGTTAATATTTAACTTATTATTAGAGTTAGAGGTGGAAAAAGAGGAGAATATATTATGCATAATATTTCTCCTGAATCTCAGTTATAGAAGAGATTTGAAAGCAACTATAGTGCTTATAATGCAATCTCAAAGGAGAATATAAGGAGCATATAAATTTTTTGATAACAATACTAAACTGTGAAAAGCCTGGAGATAAGGTGGTGGGCGATGGGGGGATCGAACCCCCGACCTTTACGAGGTCAACCTAAAAGCCTCTTTTGCCTTATTTTTTTGTTCTTTTTTCATATACTAATTTGTAGCTTACAATCCTCTGTATTTAGGGCTTTTTCTCTATTACCAAATAGTTATAGCTCAACTGTAGTAGAGTTGCAGTGATTTGTCAATGTCTAAAAAATATTGCAAATTTGAAAATAACATGTGGATATGATGAGCATATAGTGAGTGCAAATTCATGAGCAATTTTTATCTTGTAAATATATTAGACCTTTTGAATTTGATAAGAAATTATAGCAACTATTGGTTATTTAATTGTATATAGTTAGGATAAATTATCATGTTTTAAAGTATAATCCTGTTTAACATAAGATTTGTTTTTCTGAGTAAAGCATACTACAGTTTAATTATATATGAATTAGGCTGTGGGAGGATTTATGTCAGTTAAATCACTAGTTTTTACTAAAGAAGTATTACATGACATTAAAGTTCCACAAGAAAAAAGAGACGTATATAAAGATACCAAAGAAAAAGGGTTATTATTAATTGTCTCATATGGTGGTAGTAAAATATTTTACTTGGGCACAGTACTGAGTAAAAAGTATCATAGAATCAAAATAGGTGTGTTCCCTGATCTATCAATTATTGATGCTAGAGCCAAAGCATCTGAATTAAAAGGTGAGATTGCAAAAGGATATAATCCCGTCGAAGAAAAGGTTAGATTAGCTAAGGAACTGACATTTAAAGAGCTTTATGACAAATACCTTAATGAATATAGTAAAATTAATAATAAAAGATGGAGGGATTATGCTGCCTCGGTAGATAGATATGCAAAACATTTATATCACAAAAAAATATCCACCATTCAAAAAACAGATATTCAAGAATTATTTAATAATTTAACTAAAACCGGTAAATATGGAGCTAATAGATTTCTTGAAGTTTTAAGTCCTGTATTTAGTAAAGCAATAGAATGGGAATTATTAACAGTAAATCCAGTTATTGGAATAAAGAAGCATAAGGAACAATCTAGAGACAGGTATTTAACTAGAGAAGAAATACCACGATTTTTTACAGCAATAGCAGAAGAGAAAAATCAAGTAATGAAAGATTTTTTCTTAATAGCTTTGTATACATCAGTTCGTAAGGATAATATACTTACTATGCGGTGGGAACAGATTAGTTTTGCTGATAAACAATTATATCTTCCAGATACTAAGAATGGCGATCCTCACCGTTTACCTTTACTAGATCAAGTAGTAGAAATATTAAAAGCAAGAAAAGAGCAATCTACTAGCATGTGGGTATTTCCAAGTGAGACAAGCAATAGTGGCCACCTGCAGGAACCAAAGAAAGCATGGAAAAGAATTTGTAAAAAGGCAGGAATAGAAAATTTAAGAATCCATGATTTAAGGAGAACAATACCAAGCTGGATGGCAATGACCGGAGCAAATCAATATGTAATAGGACAGCTTCTAAATCATAGAGATCCAAGATCAACAGCAATTTATACTAGACTTGCCACTGATACTGCTCGAGAATATATGCAAAAAGCCATTAATGAAATGATCTCTACGGTTAAACAGTAAGAAGTCCATCCGCCAGTGTGCCAAGCAAAGGATAAATCTTTGTCATCTATTTTGCTAAGATATTTATATCATATTTTGATCTTAAATTCCAGTTTCAAAATAGGTCTAATATTTGAATATCATTAAGTAAATCTATTATATGGCAAAATAGTTTGTATAGGGATAGCGTAATTTTTATGATAAATACAAGATTGTAAAAAATTTAGTTCTGATTCCATATTATTCTCAATAATTTCAACCATCCATGCTTTATAATTTTCCTGTCGATGGGTAGACCAACGATATCCTCTAGACTTTAATAAATCCTTAGTTTCATAGGGTGCATTTTTAGCCCAAACTTTAAAATCTTGTTTTATGACAATTCATGTGTAAGTTTAGATTCTTATTCTCATAAATTAGTAATAAGAAAGATCCTTACTATTATAACTTTTTCGATAATAGTAATATTGCTAGTATTATTCAAAAGATAAATACTAACAAGTAGGACAAAATTTACCGTGTACTGAAATATCAAATATTCTAGAAGAACCTACGCAAATCAGGACAGGTTCATAAATAACACATAGAGTATTATGGTATTCTATCTTCAAATTAATGTAGTGAGATTTACCGATTCATGATATGTAAACCAATATGGCATATTTCTTTTAGACCATCGAGGTTTTATCTTATCATGATACCATTTAGCACTAAGGTATTTTTGATAAGCTATACATACATTAGATACACTAGTAAAATCTAAGTTTAAGATTTTTGATCTAGTACAATTAATAAATGTAGTTATTGTACTATTAGGAAGATAATAATTATATTTTGGTAAGGTGGATAACAATATTTCTGTTTTATGTAACTTATTAAAACGAAATTTATACTCTAAACATAAAGCTTCGAAGTGTTTAAACAGCCAATTCCAATTAGCAATATTCACAGAAGTCCAAATAGTACAAGGATGTTTTAAATGAGTTGGTTTATATATGTCATTATAAATGGATTGACTGTTGATGAAAATTGCCGAACTTAATAATTGTGCAGATTCAAGTATCATTTTAACAACACGCTTATCATCTAATGCTTGGGCAGATACAATAGGAGAAATATCAGTAACAAAGATGTTCATATTCTGTGAATACTAATTTAAACTTACCTTATTGATAGAAAATTGCATCGGCACATTTTCACTATTTTCTATAAGGAAATGATAATATTGTTTTGCAAGATCCACAGCATTATAACTACAGCAGGACTGAATAGCAAGTTTTAAACATTCTAATTTTAACTCTACATCACTTCTCAACATACACAACTCACCAATAATTTATTTCATTAATATTAGCAAATTTACTACTAATTATCAACAAATGCATTTATATAGCTATAGATTCTATCTCCAGATAGGCACAGTTTTAGATGAATTACAGCTTTTTTTGTGATGGCTTAAAACTCCACTGGCAATGTAAAAATTAGGATGTTAATGTCATCACTAGAGAACTTATCTGTAATGGAAACATCACTTACTAATATGGATAATAATTGTGCTAATCAAAGATTATATTGGTCACTCTCTACTCCACTAAAATATATGGCCTTAAGCTTAGATGAGTGGTTAGTTATCTTACTTGGTATAGTACCTGGGATAGTGTTACTAAATAGCGGACATGCTAAGCTTGGGATGATATGCATTATAGCTGGTATTGTACTTTGTTATGCATTTAAGAAGTTTAAGAAAATATCAGAATATTTTATACTTAAGAGTTATTTAGTCGCTAAGAAATGGCTATATGCTCCTACTTCTTATCCTAATTTACTTGGGAAAAAGGTAGGTAAGTAATGGATCATTTATTTAAGCAAAGCTCTATTCAGCAGCTAGTTAAGTATAATCAGAGATTATTGTTTATCACATTGCTGCTTGCAGTTACGAGTCTTCTTGGGATGATTAAAACAGTTAGCACGGAAGAAAAATGGTTATTAATTCCGGCAATAGAGCCGGATCGTCGGATGATAGTATCGTCCAAGAGCTATCATGAGACCTATCTTAAAGAATGGGCAGTTTTTGTAATGAAGGAATTATTTACTACTTCGCCAGAAGGAGTAGAGAGGCAAATAGCGGATATGAAGGTGGTATCTAGTAATACAGAGCAATTAGATAAGTTTTTTAAAGAACATTTAGATTTTGTTAACGGTTCTAATATTTCATCGGTATTTTTTCCTAAAAAAGTAAAAGTCATTGCGGATGGAGTATTAATTAATGGAACATTTCGTTATTGGTTTGGAGAGAATAAGCATGTCGCAGCTGATAAAACTTATTTATTAACTTACAAGCGAGGAGCTAATCATTTGTTGTTACTTACTGGTATTAAAGAAGAAGAGGTAAATAAGCAATGAAGAGTTTGAAGTCAGAATTGCAGATATTAGTAGTTTTTGTTGGCATAATGCTTGCAAGCTTTAGTAGTAATGCTTATGGGATAAGCTATATGTTACATGCTGATTCTTTGTTAGAGCTGCAAATAGCAAAAGACGCTCCAACTAGGATTAATATCGAAGGAGAAAAGATTAATGATATCTTTATCCATCCGGAGGAAGCTGCAGAAGTAGTAGTACATGATTCAGGCTGTTTATTTATTTTACCACAGCAAAATAGCAGTAAACTTTACCTAACTCTAATTGGAGAAAATGGTACGATTCAAGATTTAATGCTGAATTTTACTAAAACTAAACCAACACCAATTAGACTTATTAAGTTTGATTTAGAACAAGAAGTAAGGCTTTCAATGAGTTAGAAAATCATCAAGAAGCCATTACAAATTATGATTTAGCTATAAAATATGATATTGATTTTGCAGAAGCATATAATAACAAAGGAGTATCATATAAAAAATTAGGTAAATACCAAGAAGCAATTAGATTATATAATATAGCTATAAAGTACAAACCAAGTTTTGCAGCAGCATATAACAATAAAGGAGATGCATTGAATAGCTTAGGTAAATACCAAGAAGCAATTGAAAATTTTGATCTTGCTCTTAAATATGCTCCGAGATACCCAGAAGCTTATTATAATAAAGGGATATCTCTGATAAACTTAGGACAGCACCAGGAAGCTATCAAAAACTATGATATATCTCTAAAATATAAACCGGATTATGCAAATGCCTATTATAATAAAGCGACATCTTTAATGCAGCTAGGAAAGTATCAGGAAGCCATTAAAAATTTTGACTCAGTTATCAAATATCAATGTGACAATGAAGATGCATATAATTTAAAAGGGTGTATATTCAGTATATTAGGTAAACAGCAAGAAGCTATTAAAAATTATGACTTAGCTATTAAATACAAACCAAATTTTGCATCGGTATATTGTAACAAAGGTACATCTTTTAGAAAATTAGGTAAATATCAAGATGCAATTAAGAGCTATGATTTAGCTATTAAGTATAAATCTGATTATGCTGAAAGTTACTTAGAAAAAGGTATTGCTTTAGTTAATTTAGGTAAACATAAAGAAGCTAAAGAAAATTTTAACTTAGCTCTTAAATACAAATCTAATCTGATAGAAGAATATGAAGCAATAATTAAAGCTTTAAGGCAATTAGGTAATGATCTTATGGCTAATGAGTTTGAAGAAAAATTAAAGATAATGCAAGATAATTTGTAATTCTATGCAACCACAAAATCAAAATAATTTTACTCGTGGTTCACAAATCTTTGCTCATCAGCTACGAATGCTTAGTCAAGGAAGTATCAATGCTTTAACAGCTGGGCTAATATTTACTATAGTTTGGCTAATGTGGCGTATATATCAGAAATTATCCTTGATAAGTCTATATTATTTTATCATAGAGAGATACGTACAATTAAAACTTGCTATAGGAGAACATTTTTATCCTATAGATCAAATAGGTATTAAATTCTATTATTTAGAGCAAAAAGCTTGGGTTTACCGTAATGCTGAAGAATTTGTGCATAAATTTTGGCATGTTACACAGCATTCGCATAATATCAATCAATTTGGGCAATTTTTATTGCATTCAGCTTGGCAAGAAGGTATTATTACTTTTACTGTTGGAATATTTACTGCTATCATCTTTTTTATGTATCGAGGTAAAAAAGCTGTTATTCAAGATAAGATTAGGGGAGCAGATTTTGTCGAAGCAGGTATTTTAGCAAAAATGCTTTATAAAAACAAACAAGCTGCTAATATTTGCTTTTCTGGATTACCATTGGTTAAAGATAGTGAGAGAAGACATATTCTTATTACCGGTACTACAGGTAGCGGTAAAACCAATATGATAAATGAGCTATTACCTCAGATTAGAAAAGAGCGAGGTAGAGCAATTATTGTTGATTTAACAGGTAGCTTTACTGATCGATTTTTTGATCCCAAATGTGATAAGATACTTAATCCTTTGCAAGAGAATAGTTCAGCATGGTTACCATGGAATGATTGTCATGAAATTTGGGATTATAATGATATAGCCAGTAGTTTTAGTAATTATAATCCAAAATTAGATGATTTTTTTGCTAAAAGTGCTGAGTTAGTATTAGCTGAAGGATTAAGATTATATCAGGATAGTAAAGACATCAAAAAGCTAATAAATACTATTCTTTATGCAAATAATAAAGAATTTGCAAGAGTCTTTAAAAATAGTGCAGTAGCCGGTATAATTAGCAGTAGTGCACCTGAGACTTCTTCAGGTATTCAAGCAACTGTTAGTAAAAATATTGAAGCTCTGCAACATTTAAAGCCTGATGGTAGTTTTAGTATTAGAAAGTGGTTTACTGCGGACAAAGGTTGGTTATTTATAACTAGTACTCCTAATCAAAGAGTAATGCTTCGACCACTTATTGCTGCATGGATTAGCATAGCGATAAAAGCATTAATGAATAGGAACATCAATAATACTCATAGTAATATGTGGTTTGTGATTGATGAGCTGCCAGCTTTACACAAGATATCTTCACTCCCTATAGCTTTAGCTGAAAGCAGGAAATATGGTGGCTGCGTTGTTGCAGGCATGCAGAATATTCATCAATTAGAGGAAATATATGGTCATGCAGGAGCAGCTTCAATGCTTGATCTATTTGGCAGCAAATTTATTTTTCGAGTAAGTGACTGGCAAACAGCACATAAATCAGCTTTAATGCTTGGTGAGCAAGAAATTATTGAAACTCAAGAGAATCTCTCTTATGGTGCTAACTCCATGCGTGATGGAGTAAATATGCATAGCTTAGAGAAAAGGAAGTTATTAGTAATGCCATCTGAAATTATGAATCTACCAGATCTTACCTGTTATGTAAAACTTGCGGGTAATTCCCCTATTACTAAATTACAAATGAATTTACAAACTTGATTTAAATCTAAAAATATAAAACCATTTTAATGGTATTTTTAAAAGATTTCAATTATTTGATGGAGGGGGAATACCTTATAAAGAAAATCCTATTATAATCCCCCTTTAAATCACTAATTTAGTATTACGAGTTTTAGAGGTAAGATGTGTATAAAAAACTTTTTTGTTATTTCAGAATTTTTATAAATGATTTTTCAAACAGCAGAGTAAATTTTACAAGAAATATGTTTACTCTAAAGAACTAATAAAAGCTTCATCAAGACCGGTTACACTAGAAATTAAAGAAACATTACAACCTTGAGCTAACATTTTTTTTGCTATCTCAACTCTTTCTTCAGCTTTTCCTCTAGCTTCACCAATTTGGATACCTTTAGCTTCACCAATTTGGATACCTTTAGCTTCACCAATTTGGATACCTTTAGCTTCACCAACTTGTAAACCTTCAAGAATACCTACTTCTTTACCTTCTTGTTGCCAATGCTGTGCTAAACTTCTCATAAGCCTTGTTCCTATTTCTGGATTCAACTTTGTTGATAATAAATTCTCTAGCTTTATTCTATCAGCTTGCTCTATCTTCGTCAATGTATAATATAATATCATTTCTAGATAATCATAGCCTATCGTTATTTTGGTTAATTCCGGTAATATATCTGATATTTCTTGCCATCTTTTTAATAATTCCCTCTCATTTATATGCTTGAGAAAAAATTCTAATATCCCTGACCATATCCTTTGTTTAAACTCTTCATCAGGAATTTCATGGACATTCACTAACTGATAATCATTAATCCATAATTCTCTTGCTAATTTGTTATTGGCAAATAAATCCCACAAATTCCTTGCAACATTGTATTTCTCCTGACCATTGTAAAATATCATCGGGTATATTAATGGTAAAGTCTTAGCTTTAGGATTTTGTATTAAATATCGCTCACAAATATTAATCATATATTTAAATAGCCTAAAAGCCATAAAATGATCTGCTTTTGATTGATGCTCGACAAGTAAAAATAAATATCCGTCTTGTTTATCAAATTTGCATGAGAATAAAACATCAGAGATAGAATCTTTTAAAGAGCTTTCTACAAAAGTGGTATTTTCCATTGCTAAACTAGGAAAATCTATTAAACTTTTAATATTTGGGGGCAAATGTGCATTAAAGAACTCATGGGCAACTAGAGGATTCTCTAGTGCCTTACGAAATATCTTATCATGCTTAGCTTTCTTTGTGCCTTTATCTGGATCACCCAGCAGGTTTCCCTGTTCACTCATATATTTATATTTTTTAACTTGATAAAATATTATTACACTACACTCTAAACTCTTATTCCTTGATTTAGCTTGATCTCAGATACTTGCTTTACCGCATGTATGGACCTCCCCAATAATGCAAGAAAAAAATAATATTTAATAGTCAACAAGCAAATGCAGTCATGTATTCGGCTTATAATTGATAAATTACTTTAAATTTATCACTTTAAATTTATCAATTAGCCCTGATGGAATTCGCTACCTACTAACTTTTACTTATCACTTTTCCGGCTTCATTAGAGCCTGTGCGGTAATCAGTTTTTTTGTAGGTTAAGGTTTGTCTTATTTACCATCAATATTATTATCTCACGCATATTTCAGGTTGGAATATATTAGTCTCTATTTTAGAGTAATACTTATTAATATTTTATTTACTAAATTTTGTTAACTTATCAGTTACAAACTTTAGTTTCATTATAATCATTGCCGGTGCGTAATACTGCAAATACTACTCGTGCTAATTTATTCGCTATTGCAACAGTAGTTTTATTATGCCCACATCGTTCTAATAAATTAAACATCCATTTAGTAAATTTACTAAAATCTTTTTTATTTTTTTGTGCTTCAGTTGTAAACCTTAGCTTAGCATTTAATACCGCTCTTGCTCCTTGAATTAATAAAGTACGTAAATAAGTATCACCTCTCTTGCTTATACTAAGTAACCTTTCTTTACCTCCACTCGAATATTGTTTTGGTACTAAACCAAGCCAAGTTGATAATTGTCTACCATTACTAAAATTTTTTGCATTACCTATCGAAGCTATTAATGCTGTAGCAGTAATTAAACCTATACCGGGTATAGCTGTTAATCGTTTATATTCTTCTAACTCACCTGCTAGTATTTTTAATCTTTTTTCTAACTCTATTATTTTTTTATCATTATCTACAAATTCTTCTTTCAACTCGCTAAACGTTTGATAACTAAGACGGCTTAAAGTTTCACTATCTAAAATCTCTGTTAATTTACTGATAACTTTATTTATCCCTTGTGGAATAATTAAGCCAAATTCATACAATAATCCTCTAATCTCATTAGCTAGTGCAGTACGATTTCTTACTAGCCTTGCTCTTATTCTATGAATTGATAAAATATCCTGCTGCTCTACACTTTTGATTGGTACAAATCTCATATTTGGTCTCGCTACTGCTTCGCATATTGCTTCTGCATCAGCTTGGTCGTTCTTATTAGTTTTAACATATGGTTTTACAAATTGTGGTGCTATCAATTTAACCTCATGTCCTAATTTTGTTATTTCTCTTCCCCAATAATTAGCTCCGCCGCATGCCTCCATTCCTACTAAACATTTTGGTAAATTAGCTATAAAGCTTAATACTTGATCCCTAATCAATTTTTTCTTTAATATTGTCTTGCCGTTTTTATCTACTCCATGTATTTGAAAAATTCTTTTTGCAATATCTATGCCAATTGTGTTAACTTCCATTTGGACCTCCTTATTGTTGTCTAGGATTAATTTCCTATTCTAGAACTATAACTACTGTTATTGATTCTGTATATAGGGAGGTCCATTCCATTACTTCTTATTTCTTTAGCTATTTCTGAGCTTGGACTTATATATTGCATTACTTGTTTATCTCTTCCTATGGCATTTAAGTAATCTTCAGGCACTAAATGACTTTTGCCTTGAAAATCATGTACTACTATATCACAAAATTTTTTATCACCAAGATTATAATTAGGATCAAATTTATTCTGCATAATTTGTAAATCTTTCTGTATCTTCTGCTCTATTGCTGCTATGCAAATCTTGTTACTATAAGCAGTACAAGAATCCAAGCCTTTTTCTCTGTAGATTTGCATAGCAGTATTGATATTCTCTGCTGTGCCAAATTTTGCCAGAGCTGTTATTTGCTGTTGTTGCAAATTATTTAGTTCGTTATTATCGTTATTTACCATTTTTGACAATAGTAATTCTATAGACTGAAATTGTGATTTTCTATCATCACTTGCTTTTAAGGATGATTTAAGTTCTGTTACTTTGCTAGCTGCTGTTAATTTTGCTATTTCAGGCTCTATAAGCTTGTTTATAGATTCTGCTCCTTGGGATTTTAACATATCATTAAAATCACCTTTTTCCGGTGGTCGTATTATTGATACTACAGCTCCTTGCCTAATTAATTCTTCCTGTGCTTTAATTACAGTATTAACTGATACTGCGTCTTTGCCATCATTATCAGCAGCAATTATTATTCTTTCTCCTTTGATAGGCTCATAGTTCCTAATGTTACTTACACCTAAACTACAAAGAATTTTGCCCTTAATACCAGCTTCCCTAATACTTAAAGCCGTCTCTACCCCTTCTGCTATAATCGTTATATTACTAACTGAATTATTGCCATCTTTACTGCTTTGTACGTTCCTGCTTTGTACGTTCTGCTGTTCGTTATTTTTATTAATCTCAACAAAAGAACCTCTGATTCTACCAAATGAACGTTTATTAACCTCAATATCAGCTTTATTATGTAAGCGTCTGGTAAAGGCGGTATAGATTTATAAGTTTAATCTAGTATAATATTCCAAGGGAGGAGGTCTGCAATTTTATTGGCTTTATAATCCTGAATGATTGCAAGAACTTTTTGCAGATATTTCCAAGGATTGATGTTATTTAACTTAGCAGTTTCGATAATGGAATAGATAATAGCGGCAGTATGACCGCCACTGTCTGATCCAGCAAAAAGCCAATTTTTTCGCCCTATGGCAATTGATCTCATAGCACGCTCTGCGGCATTGTTATCGATTTCTATTTTTCCATTATCCAAGAATCTCATCAGTGCTTTTTGATTATTTAAAGCATAAGAAATAGCTTTTGCTGTACTGCTTTTTTTGGGTAGTTGATCATATGCTTTCCTAAAACCGGTAAACAATTTTTCCACCAACACTTTAGATTTTTTCTGTCGTTCCTCTAGCCGCTTATCAGGTTCTAATCCTCTTATATCAGCTTCGATGCTATAAATTTCACCAATCTGCTCCAATATGGCAATAGCGATATTGGCTTTATCATTTGCTATTGTTACTTCATAAAACTTACGACGCATATGAGCCCAGCATGCTGCTTCTTCTATCTTGGTTGCTGATTTTTCATCATTAATATATAATTGATCATAACCAGTATAAGCATCTGCATGTAGAACTCCTGTAAAATCTTTTAAATGCTCAAGCGGTCTTGTGCCTTTCCGGTCAGGACTATAAAAATAACAAACTGCAGCTGGAGACTTATTTCCATGAGGTCTACCGTCTAATACATAGCTCCATATTCTCCCAGTTTTAGTTTTACCAATCCCAGGAGCTAACACTTTCACTGGCGTATCATCGCCATGAATTTGTGCACCTGAGAATACAAATCGTTGAATTGCTCCCGCTATCGGCTCTAGCAATCTAGCACATTGACCCACCCAGCTTGCCATTGTCGTCCTTGAAATCTCCACGCCTTCTCTATCGTAAATTTGTGATTGACGATAGAGCGGTAGATGATTGCAATATTTTTGAACTAGAATATATGCCAATAACCCAGCTCCAGCCTTACCTTTGTCAATGGCTTTTGATGGGGCATAGGCTTGAACTATCTTCTCACAATTAATACAGGCACAGCGTGGTCTTATATGACGTATCACCTTAAATGATGATGGAACATATTCTAACGTTTCTGAAATATCATCACTTATCTTGCGAAATTCTACTCCACCACAGGAGGGACATTTTTCGGCAGGATTTAATACCTCATCTTCTCTTGGTAAATAATCCGGTAATTTCCGCCGCTTTGCTAGCTGCTTGCTATCCTTATTATCTGAAACCTCTTGACTCTTATCTGAACCAAGGTTATCTTGCTCAGGTTTAAAACCTAAAATAATCTCATTTTCTTCTATTTTGAGCTCAAGCTCTTCTATTTGCTTACTTACCTTTTCTGATGACTTGCCATAACTCTTTGCTTTTAGTAACGCTAGCTGTTCTCTTAGTGATTGGTTTTCTTGATTCAATAACTCATTCTCATCGAATAGTACCTTAATTGTTTTATGTAATATAGATACATCACAAGATAAGTTGTTAAGGTCAAAAATCATATTTTAATCTTTATCCAGCATATTGAGGTCTATTAAACCATCTTGGATTACGCCAGTCAATAGCTTCTATCAACATTGCTAGCTGGGCCTTAGTAATTCCAATAGATTGCTTATTATCAACCTTGGGCCATACAAACTTGCCACTATCAAGACATTTATAATATAAACAAAAACCTTGCCCATCCCACCATAATATTTTTATTCTGTCAGCCTGTTTACCCCTAAAGACAAATAAGACACTCTTGTCAAACTGATCTGACAATATTGATTGTGCCAGTAACGATAAACCATTAATACCCTTACGCATGTCGGTATAACCAGTACAGAGATATATTCTGCTATCTGAAGCTATATCTAACATGATCCGTCCAATATTTTGACTATCTCCAAGAGCTTTGTGCTACTAATATTGCCCTCAATTAATAAAGAAAAATTACTAAAGGTTAATTCTGCTTTTTTTAATAGTGTATACTCTCTTTCTTGTACTAATAATTCTACAAATTTATTACCTGTATTATTAGATGTTTCTGCTTTTCTTCTGCTAAACTTCCCCCTACTACGCCACCCATATAATGTCTTCTCCGAAATTCCATAAGACCGTGCAACTTGTGATATAATGCACCCTGGAACACATGATTCACTAATTATTTGTGCCCTCTGTTCCGCTGTAATATTCTTCCTTCTAATATTCATCACACTATTATTCCTAATGTTATTAATACTATAGAATAATACTACAACCCTTTTGCTTTTATAGACCGCCTTTACCAGACGCTTACTTTAGTAATTATAATCCAAAATTAGATGATTTTTTTGCTAAAAGTGCTGAGCTAGTATTAGCTGAAGGATTAAGATTATATCATGATAGCAAAGACATCAAAAAGCTAATAAATACTATTCTTTATGCAAATAATAAAGAATTTGTTAGGATCTTTAAAAATAGTGCAGTAGCCGGTATAATTAGCAGTAGTGCACCTGAGACTTCTTCAGGTATTCAAGCAACTGTTAGTAAAAATATTGAAGCTCTGCAACATTTAAAGCCTGATGGTAGTTTTAGTATTAGAAAGTGGTTTACTGCGGACAAAGGTTGGTTATTTATAACTAGTACTCCTAATCAAAGAGTAATGCTTCGACCACTTATTGCTGCATGGATTAGCATAGCGATAAAAGCATTAATGAATAGGAACATCAATAATACTCATAGTAATATGTGGTTTGTGATTGATGAGCTGCCAGCTTTACACAAGATATCTTCACTCCCTATAGCTTTAGCTGAAAGCAGGAAATATGGTGGCTGCGTTGTTGCAGGTATGCAAAACATTTATCAATTAGAGGAGATATATGGTTCTGCAGGAGCAGCTTCAATGCTTGATCTATTTGGCAGTAAATTTATTTTTCGAGTAAGTGATCAGCAGACAGCACATAAATCAGCTTTAATGCTTGGTGAGCAAGAAATTATTGAAACTCAAGAGAATCTCTCTTATGGTGCTAACTCTATGCGTGATGGAGTAAATATGCACAGCTTAGAAAAAAGGAAATTATTAGTAATGCCATCTGAAATCATGAATCTACCAGATCTTACCTGTTATGTAAAACTTGTGGGTAATTTCCCTATTACTAAATTACCAATGAATTTACAAACTTGATTTAAATCTAAAAATATCAAACCATTTTAATGGCATTTTTAAAAGATTTCAATTGTTTGATGGAGGGGAATACCTTATAAAGAAATATTCTATTATAATGCCCCTTTAAATCGCTAATTTAGTATTACGAGTTTTAGAGGTAAGCTGCGTATAAAAAACTTTTTTGTTATTTCAGAATTTTTATAAATGATTTTTCAAACAGCAGAGTAAATTTTACAAGAAATATGTTTACTCTAAAGAACTAATAAAAGCTTCATCAAGACCGGTTACACTAGAAATTAAAGCAATATTACAACCTTGAGCTAACATTTTCTTTGCTACCTCTACTGCTTTATTATATTCCCCTTCAGCTTTTCCTTCAGCTTTTCCTTCAGCTTTTCCTTCAGCTTTTCCTTCAGCTTTTCCAATTTGGATACCTTTAGCTTCACCAACTTGTAAGCCTTCAAGAATACCTATTTCTTTTCCTTCTTGTTGCCAATGCTGTGCTAAACTTCTCATAAGCCTTGTCCCTATTTCCGGATTCAACTTTGTTGATAATAAATTCTCTAGTTTTATTTTATCATCTTGCTCTATCTTCGTCAATGTATAATATAATATCATTTCTAGATAATCATAGCCTATCGTTATTTTTGTTAATTCCGGTAATATATCTGATATTTCTTGCCATCTTTTTAATAATTCCCTCTCATGTATATGCTTGAGAAAAAATTCTAATATTCCTGACCATATCCTTTGCTTAAACTCTTCATCTGGTATTTCATGGACATTCACCAATTGGTAATCATTAATCCATAATTCTTTTGCTAATTTGTTATTAGTAAATAAATCCCACAAATTCCTTGCAACATTATATTTTTCCTGACCATTGAAAAATATCATCGGGTATATTAATGGTAAAGTCTTAGCTTTAGGATTTTGTATTAAATATCGCTCACAAATATTAATCATATATTTAAATAGCCTAAAGGCCATGAAATGATCTGCTTTTGATTGATGTTCTACAAGCAAAAATAAATATCCGTCTTGTTTATCAAATTTGCATGAGAATAAAACATCAGAGATAGAATCTTTTAAAGAGCTTTCTACAAATGTGGTATTTTCCATTGCTAAACTAGGAAAATCTATTAAAGCTTTTATCTCCTTAGGTAAATGTGCATTAAAGAATTCATGGGCAACTAGAGGATTCTCTAGTGCCTTACGAAATATCTTATCATGCTTAGCTTTCTTTGTGCCTTTATCTGGATCACCCAGTAGGTTTCCTTGTTCACTCATATATTTATATTTTTTAACTTGATAAAATATTATTACACTACACTCTAAACTCTTATTCCTTGATTTAGCTTGATCTCAGATACTTGCTTTACCGCATGTATGGACCTCCCCAATAATGCAAGAAAAAAATAATATTTAATAGTCAACAAGCAAATGCAGTCATGTATTCGGCTTATAATTGATAAATTACTTTAAATTTATCACTTTAAATTTATCAATTAGCCCTGATGGAATTCGCTACCTACTAACTTTTACTTATCACTTTTCCGGCTTCATTAGAGCCTGTGCGGTAATCAGTTTTTTTGTAGGTTAAGGTTTGTCTTATTTACCATCAATATTATTATCTCACGCATATTTCAGGTTGGAATATATTAGTCTCTATTTTAGAGTAATACTTATTAATATTTTATTTACTAAATTTTGTTAACTTATCAGTTACAAACTTTAGTTTCATTATAATCATTGCCGGTGCGTAATACTGCAAATACTACTCGTGCTAATTTATTCGCTATTGCAACAGTAGTTTTATTATGCCCACATCGTTCTAATAAATTAAACATCCATTTAGTAAATTTACTAAAATCTTTTTTATTTTTTTGTGCTTCAGTTGTAAACCTTAGCTTAGCATTTAATACCGCTCTTGCTCCTTGAATTAATAAAGTACGTAAATAAGTATCACCTCTCTTGCTTATACTAAGTAACCTTTCTTTACCTCCACTCGAATATTGTTTTGGTACTAAACCAAGCCAAGTTGATAATTGTCTACCATTACTAAAATTTTTTGCATTACCTATCGAAGCTATTAATGCTGTAGCAGTAATTAAACCTATACCGGGTATAGCTGTTAATCGTTTATATTCTTCTAACTCACCTGCTAGTATTTTTAATCTTTTTTCTAACTCTATTATTTTTTTATCATTATCTACAAATTCTTCTTTCAACTCGCTAAACGTTTGATAACTAAGACGGCTTAAAGTTTCACTATCTAAAATCTCTGTTAATTTACTGATAACTTTATTTATCCCTTGTGGAATAATTAAGCCAAATTCATACAATAATCCTCTAATCTCATTAGCTAGTGCAGTACGATTTCTTACTAGCCTTGCTCTTATTCTATGAATTGATAAAATATCCTGCTGCTCTACACTTTTGATTGGTACAAATCTCATATTTGGTCTCGCTACTGCTTCGCATATTGCTTCTGCATCAGCTTGGTCGTTCTTATTAGTTTTAACATATGGTTTTACAAATTGTGGTGCTATCAATTTAACCTCATGTCCTAATTTTGTTATTTCTCTTCCCCAATAATTAGCTCCGCCGCATGCCTCCATTCCTACTAAACATTTTGGTAAATTAGCTATAAAGCTTAATACTTGATCCCTAATCAATTTTTTCTTTAATATTGTCTTGCCGTTTTTATCTACTCCATGTATTTGAAAAATTCTTTTTGCAATATCTATGCCAATTGTGTTAACTTCCATTTGGACCTCCTTATTGTTGTCTAGGATTAATTTCCTATTCTAGAACTATAACTACTGTTATTGATTCTGTATATAGGGAGGTCCATTCCATTACTTCTTATTTCTTTAGCTATTTCTGAGCTTGGACTTATATATTGCATTATTTGTTTATCTCTTCCTATGGCATTTAAGTAATCTTCAGGGACGAGATGGCTTTTGCCTTGAAAATCATGTACTACTATATCACAAAATTTTTTATCACCAAGATTATAATTAGGATCAAATTTATTCTTCATAATTTGTAAATCTTTCTGTATCTTCTGCTCTATTGCTGCTATGCAAATCTTGTTACTATAAGCAGTACAAGAATCTATACCTTTTTCTCTGTAGATTTGTAAAGCAGTATCGATATTTTCTGCTGTGCCAAACTTTGCTAGAGCTGTTATTTGCTGTTGCTGCAAATTATTTAGTTCGTTATTATCGTTATTTGCCAATTTTGACAATAATAATTCTATAGACTGAAATTGTGATTTGCTATCATCACTTGCTTTTAAGGATGACTGTTTAGTTATTTTACTAGCTACTGTTAATTTTGCTATTTCAGGCTCTATAAGCTTGTTTATAGATTCTGCTCCTTGGGATTTTAACATATCGTTAAAATCGCCTTTTTCTGGTGGTCGTATTATTGATACCACAGCTCCTTTGCTAATTAATTCTTCCTGAGCTTTCATTACAGTATTAACTGATACTGCGTCTTTGCCATCATTATCAGCAGCAATTATTATTCTTTCTCCTTTGATAGGCTCATAGTTTCGGATGTTACTTACACCTAAACTACAAAGTATTTTGCCTTTAATACCAACTTCCCCAATGCTTAAAGCCGTCTCTACCCCTTCTGCTATAATTGTTATATTACTAACTGAATTATTGCCATCTTTACTGATTTGTACGTTCCTGCTTTGTACGTTCTGCTGTGCGTTATTTTTATTAATCTCAACAAAAGAACCTTTAATTCTACCAAATGAACGTTTATTAACCTCAATATCAGCTTTATTATTTGTTTCTTTGTTTAAATAAATTGATTGTCCACCGGTAATATTACCATCTTTATTTCTAGCAAAAGCAATTAATGCAGGATAATATTGTTTACTATTATTATCCCACATTATATTGGTTCTAAGATCGTTACTTAGTTGGTATCTTGTTAATACTTCTTTAATCCCACGATGTTCTGATAAATATCTTTTTGCTACATTATTGGGCATAGAATATTTTATAGAGTCTGATTTTTCATATAAGCTTATAGCTCTCTTAATTTTTACTATTTCAGCCTCTTGCTCTGTTTGAGTTTTAATTTGTTGATTTTTGTTTGCTGCTAAATTTGCTGCTAGATATTTACTGCTTGTTGACATACCAACCATATCTTGTAAATATTTCTTAGCTTCTACAAAATCACAATTTTTTTCTCTTTGTACTAAGGTAAATAAATCTCCTCCCTCTCCTTTACTAAAATCATACCATCTGCCGGCTTTACTGCCATTTATCTTCATCGCTATTTTACCATCTTTCTCCCAGCGTAACACTTGACTATTTGATAAATGCTTGTTTGGACTGCCTAGCAAATTTCTACCTATTTCTTCCGCTTTAAATGATAATTTTTGTTTTAATTCCAGTGCTTTTTGTTTATTAATAGCATTATAATCTATTTTATTCTTTGCCATAATATCCTCTTGTAACTTAACACTGATTGTTGTATCTTGTTTATTACAATTCGTAAGGTTATAAGAAGAGCTTTTCCGCTCTTCTTGGGCTTTATGGCTTGTGGCAAGATTTGTGCTAGTGCTTCTTAGGATTTCTGCTACTTTAGCAGGTGGCTCTAACTTCACTCTTAAGTGGTAATAGTTATCATTACTGTGTAATCTATCCTTAATATCTTCTACTACCCCTTTAAACCAATCACCTACTTTATCTATAATATTAGGACTCTTATTTTCTTGATCTTGAATCGCTACTAATTCTTCTAAAGTTTTAAAATTAATGCTAGATAGCCTATTATCTATTTTACTAAGTTGCGATATTAAATTGGCCATATTCCTGGTAGCCTCCCTATTATAATAGAGTTTTACCTCTTCTATATGTCTAGTCATGGCTACATAAGAATTTCTGCTATTTCCTGCTAGATTATGTAATACATAGACATCTTTAATTGAGGCTCCTTGTGCTTTATACACTGTAGAAGCATAGCCATGTTTAAAGCTTACATCTTGAGGATTAAATTCTATTTCTTTCCCGCTATCTGTTTTAGTAACAAACTTATCGTTACTTACTGAAGTTATCGTTGCAAATTCCCCATTTTCTATTTGTAAATCTTTATTAGTACTTTTAAACAAAATACGATCTCCTGCCATATAATCTTCGTGCTTTTTAGATGATAGATAGTGTCTATATTCTTTACCGGTAAGCAAGCCTTTAGCTTTTAATAACTCCCTGATCCCTTGATTAATACTATCTACTTCAGCATTACGCATGGTAATTATTAAACGCTCATTTAGAGCAAATTTGCTGTTACTCCAATCATTAATTAATCTTGCCATTGATTCTTCTAGTGTATGATCAATCTTTAAACATTTATGCTGTGCAAGTAAACGCAGACCACCGGCAATATCTGATTTTGCAAAGCATGAAGCCATTTCTCTTGCCCATACTTTATTTTGTCTTCTAATGCTACTTAACTCATATGAGCCAAATTTACTAGCCAATACTGCAAACATTCCTCCTCGCTCAACAGAAGTGAGTTGTCTCTCATCTCCAGCCAGTATCAAATTACAATTATTACTCCTTGCTACTTTTAATAATTCTAAATAATCACTATTACCTACCATTCCTGCTTCATCTACTACTAGCGTAGTATCTCTTGGTAGATCAGCTTTACCATTATATAATTTAAATAAAAACCCTTTGACTGTATGACATTGCCGGTAGCCTTTACTTTTAAGCTCTGATGCTGCTTTATGAGTAGGAGCGAGTCCTATAATATTTTGCCCATGATTGGTGGCAATTTTATAAGCTTCAGCAAGTACTTGCGACTTACCGGTGCCGGCTCTACCTTGCAAGACCCTAATCCCTTGATTATTAATTAATATATGATGCAGACTTGCTCTTTGTGCTTCATTAACACTTGCAAGATTATCGATAGCACTCTTAAGCTTAATAACGTTATTAAAATGAATCTGGCTATTTACCTTATCTGCTATTCTAACTATCCTTAATTCTTCATCCCGTATATCTATAGTAGTATAGTATTTAGTATCCGTGCCATCTTCATTATATAGTTTTATCAGCCTATCTGAATTTAATATTTCCCTTATTAGTTTTTGCTTTTCTGCTTCTTCTGGAATCTCTTTTACTGCTTTTTCTATATCCAATTTAGTAAAAATAGCTTGATGACGAATCATGCGATCAAGCACTCCATCTGCTCCTTTGATGATTTCAAGATGGGCAAGCCTGCATATGTTATTTTGCTCTGCTATTTCATTGATAATACTTCGCATTCTAGTAGGGCCGACATGCTGCTGTGGCATAAAACTTATTGGGTCTACTCTGATTTCTAAACCTAACTTGGCAAAATATTTATTGATTACTTCTTTAGCTCTTTCATGAATAATTTTATCTTCAGGGATAATGAATGCTTTGCCCTTAACTTTGGCAAATTTAGGATTTAAATCTACTGCCTTAGCTCCTAAAGCTTTACCGTTTTCTGTAAATCTTCTGGTAGTCACAAGCACATGGGCATGCCAATTCTTCTCTCCATCATGGGGCTTATGAATATCAACCTGAACTCCAAGCCCATTCTTTACCCATCCCATCTCTTTGATGATTTCATGAGTAATTGCTATCCTATCTTGTAAATCCAATTCCTTATCATCTGGTAAAGCAATCACAATATCTTTTAATAATTGACTATTTTTTCTTTTCTCTGTACGCTCTACCTCATTCATCAAGATCCTTGAGTCTTTGAATTTTTTATCTGCATGAGCAGGCAATAAAACAGCATGATAAACATTATCGCCTTTTTTGCTAAAATTATAAGTGATGTTAGTTCTCTCATCTTTAATAATCAGCCTGGCATTATAGGCGGCTTTAAGGCAAGCATTTTTACCTTCACTCCTACTTACTATTTCTATTCTTGCAAACTGTATCGCCATGGTTTGTTAATTCTAACAATGTTCAATCCATCATTGACATTACCATGCAATCTTAAAATCATCCACTGAAACCAGAACCACTTGAACCAGCAAGCAAAAATAAACCGTAAGGTTTATATATTGCGTCTCTCCCTGTTTTTACAAACAAGGAGAGAACTCTCCTCTCTACTACTTCTTATAGGTTTTGAATAATGGTAATCATCTTTATTTGTTTTTATTGATTTAGTTTGCTGGTTCGGGTAGGTATGGGGATTATATTGATTTTGAATGGCTTGTTACTCTACCACTATATTTGGATCATGCAATCTTATAAGTTGTATCAAACATTAATCTGTTTTAGAAAAAATTTTGTAGAATTTCTTAGCACTTATAATTATGATGTTGACTTCCATAATTTATTGATGATTCATGATGATTATAATAATCAAAAATAAAACTATCTATATGGATAATATCATAAAACGTAGATTAAAATTGCAGCAAAGAAAAGCTAAAATTATTACTGAAGAAGCAAGACTTAAAATTCAAGAAAGAAAAGCCCGTACGCATCATTTAATTGAAATCGGCGGTTTAGTTGCTAAAGTTAAACTTGATGATTTACCAAGCAATAGCTTATTAGGTGCTTTTATTTCTTTAAAAGAAAAATTAATACAAAATCCTAATATCCAAGATCAGTGGACTAAAATCTGTATCATTTTTCGACCGCTGTTGACAAGCTGATCATAATTGTGAGCAACAATTAGGAGAATTTGTACTGTCATCCCTAAATAAAGCTAAGATTCCTTGCTTGGGTATGTTACAAAACAAATATCAACCTTGTGCAAAATTATTGCCCCCAGCTGTGCAAGTAACACAACATTCTCTGCAAACATATGATCATCTTTTACCTTCATTGACAACGATGGAGGCTAGCCATGCATGATACTGCAACCTTACCGATACTCTTAAAAGAGTTACGTTTGTTTACCATACTTGAGTCATGGCAATCTTTGCTACAAAAAGCAGAAACTGAAGGATGGAATTATGCCAGATTCTTATCTGTTCTTTTTGAACACGAAGTAGAAGCACGTCATAGAAAAAGGATTCAAACTTACTTAAGGAAAGCACATTTACCACCCGGTAAGTCTCTAGCAACCTTTGATTTTAACCAGGTACAAACTTTGAATAAAGCTAAGGTGGATGATCTGGCCTGTAATATAGCTTGGGTGAAGCGAGCTGAGAATTTACTGGTTTTTGGACCATCAGGAGTAGGTAAAAGTCATTTGGTTGCCGCATTGGGCTATGCATTGGTTGAGAAGAGTATTAGCGTACTATTTACTGCTACAACAAAAATTGTCCAGCATTTACAAGCAGCACGCCGAGATTGTTGTCTTCCGGCAGAACTTGCCAAACTTGATAAATATGAGGTGATTATTCTTGATGATATTGGCTATGTTCGTAAAGATGAAGCAGAAACCCATGTCTTGTTTGAACTGATTGCACAACGCTATGAATCCGGTAGTGTTATTGTCACCTCTAATCAACCTTTTAGTGAATGGGATAGTATTTTTGCGACAAATTCTATGACTGTGGCAGCTATTGATCGATTGGTTCATCACTCTACGATTTTAGAAATCAACGCCGAAAGCTACAGAAAAAAATACGCACTTACACAATCGAATAATAGCAACTAATAGCAACTAACAATAAGCAAAAGGCACTATTTATGATAATTTGTTCACCACCAAAGCGGCAAAGATTCCTGTCACCCCGCGGCAATCATATCTGTCATGTATGGACCTCCTGTAGAATGCAAGAAAAAAAATAACATCAATAATAAAAAACAAATGCAGTCATGTATCCGGCTTATAGCTAATAAATCAACCTAATTTATTCTACAGCCCTGATGGAATTCGCTGGCTTACAAACTATATACTTATCAGTCCATCGGCTTCTAAAAGAGCCACTGAAAAACGCAGTTTTTTTGTAAGCTAAGGTTTGTCTTATTTACCATCAATATTATTATCTCAAGCATATTTCGGGTTGGAATCTCTTACATATTCTTTTGCTTTTACCTATTCATTATATAAATCACCATTTATTTTACTTATAAGTGCTGTGCTACACACTCTTTATCTACAAACTTTACTCTCTACATAATCATCTCCTGATCTGAGTACAGCAAACACCACTCTTGCCAATTTATTAGCTATGGCAACTGTTGTTTTATTATGGCTACTTCGCTCAGATAAATTAAACATCCATTTCGTAAATTTGCTAAAATCTTTTTTAGATTTCTGTTCTTCCGATGTAAATCTTATCTTGGCATTTAGTACAGCTCTAGCCCCTTGAATTAATAAAGTGCGTAAGTATACATCACCTCGCTTGCTAATTCCCAGCAGCTTATCTTTCCCACCACTTGAATGTTGTCTTGGCACTAATCCTAGCCATGCCGATAATTGCCTGCCATTCTCAAAACTTGTAGCATTACCTATTGATGCTATTAAAGCAGTAGCAGTAATTAACCCAAGACCAGGTATAGCTCTTAATCGTTGATATTGAGTTAGGTTACTTGCTATCATTGTTAATCGTTTTTCTATCTCTTTTATTTTTCTGTCATTATCTAAGAATTCTTCTTTTAGTTCACTAAATGTTTGATAACTTAACTGGCTTAATTTTCCTTCATCTAAAATCTCAATTAATTTTGTGATAACCTTATTGATGCCTTGAGGGACAATAAAACCAAACTCATGTAGTAGCCCCCTAATTTCATTAGCAAGTGCTGTACGATTTTTTACCAATCTCTCTCTTACCCTATGTATTGATAAAATTTCTTGTTGCTCTATAGTTTTAATTGGAACAAATCTCATATTAGGTCTTGTCACGGCTTCACATATCGCTTCAGCATCTGCTTGATCATTTTTATTAGTTTTAACATATGGTTTGACAAATTGTGGTGCCATTAGTTTTACTTCATGCCCTAATTTAGTTATTTCTCTTGCCCAATAACTAGACCCACCGCAAGCTTCCATCCCTACTAAACATTTTGGTAAATTAGCCATAAATGTCAAAACCTGATCTCTCATCAATTTTTTCTTTAATACTGTCTTGCCATTTTTATCTACACCATGAATTTGAAAAATTCTTTTTGCAATATCTATACCAATTGTAGTAACCTCCATATGGACCTCCTTGATTGTTGTTTTAATATATTAAATATTAACCCTAGAAGATTAGCAACTGCTTTTCATTCTCTATATCAGGAGGTCCATACCATTATTTCATAATAGCAGAGCGTGTAAATGACAAAGATGTTATGAAGCTACTAAAATTGATAGTCAAAGCAGGTGGAAAAAGAGGTATATCTCAAGGCGGGCCACTATCACCGCATTTAAGCAATATTTACTTAAATGAAGTAGATAAAATGCTAGAAAGAGCAAAGGAAGTGAGTAAGCTAAGAGATGGCTATGACCATATAGAGTACGTTAGATGGGCTGATGATCTGATCATACTAATTGATGGCTATAGAAAATGGCAGTGGTTAGAGAGAGCGATCAATATAAGGCTAAGACAAGAATTGTTGAAAATAAAGGTTGAACTAAACGAAGAGAAGACAAAGACAGTTGATCTAAAGAATGGTGAAACATTTAGCTTTCTGGGATTTGATTTTAGACGAGCGAAAACTAAGCAAGGTAAAATTGGAATCCAGAAGACGCCTAGAATGAGAGCGCGAACTGCCCTGCTAGCAAAACTAAAAGAGATATTCCGCAAGTTTATATCGCAACCAGTTGATAGAGTAACATACCTTATCAACCCGATATTACGAGGTTGGATAAACTACTTTAGGATTGGTAACTCTAGCCGTTGTTTTGGATATGTAAGAGACTGGGTAGAGAAGAAAGTAAGACGCCATTTAATGAAATCACGAGGATTGAAAGGCTTCGGCTGGGAAAGGTGGAGTAGGAGAGATTTGTATGAGAAGATGGGATTATATAACGATTACCAAATTCGATATTACAGACCTTTGAAAGCAATAACAGCGGATAGGTCATAGGCAATGATAAGAAGTTATCAGGAAAGCGTAATACGGGAAATCTGTACGTTACGTTTGACGAGGCGGGTGATGGAAACGGGGATAACAAAAGCTACCGCGCCATTGCTCGACCCTACCTGTGAGAGCCTGAGGTGCAAATCTTGGGCTACTCGACCACCCTATTACCTATGGGGCTTGTAGAGTTTTGGCGGACGAACTAGATAATAGAGAATGCAACTTTTTATACCAATGTAGGATCCAAGATTCCGGTCATTTATTAATCAAACCCCTAGTCACTTACCATAATGCTTCCAATGCATTCTACTTCATTGTCCTCAACTGGTCCTGAGTATTCTGATGTCCATTTTTGAAGTGATCGATCCATATGTAAGTTTTCTATAATTATTGCTAATTCCTGATTTGTAGGTATGTAACCACTATAATTAGGCAATACTGTAGGTATTTTTTTTAAAATATTTTTATTTATAAGAGATAATAATAACTGATGTTCAAATCCTATACTGGTAGTATCTGATATTGTACTTGATATAGGTATATTGTGGATAATATAGTCTTGTAATACATCTTTAATTTTATCTGACTTATCATCAACTTCCTTAAGAATATCTTCTGCGATACTTGTTACTAAACTACATACATTACTGTTATCAATTCTTGTATTAGCATTTATTTTTTTTTGTTCTTTAATAAGATAGTTTTGATATTGATCACTAAAAGTATAATCTATCTCTTGAATTGCATTTGTTAAATGATTAAAAGTTGCAACGAGACATCCTTCTTGATGATAACCATAAACTATTGATATACTATATATTGCCTTTGCTAATACAAATAATTTTTGTTCTTTTAATGTTTTATTTATATTCTCATTGCTTACTATATTATATAATCTACTTATTTGTTCATCATCTAGAGATGATAACAATCTATGGGCAGACGGTTTGTTAATTAATTGATCGGCTGTGAACCATGGATATTGTTCTTGGATTTTAGTAAGTTGTGCTAGTACAGAATCTTTATTCCTTTCAAAGAGTGTAACACATAATTCTTGCTTTTCTTTTAAATTTGGTTCTCGATCAATTAATAACTTTAGAAGTCCTAATAACTCAGGTAATATTACTTCATCATTATGATTATATTTATATGGCATTGTAGATTTTGGAAATATATATATGCCTTCTCCATCTTGTTCTAACCATTTATCTAGAATATTACTAGCCTTTGAGAGTATTTCTTCTACCAATTTCTGAGGAGTATAACTCATTATATCATCATAATTCTTCTCTGTTATTCCTTGTGTTGAAGTACACGCATTATCAACTATCTCAGGTTCTGATAGTAATATTAATAAATTCTTTTTCTCAGATTCCAGTAGTGGCATTAATAAATTCTTTTTCTCAGATTCTGACAAACTCAATGATTCTATATGTTTACAATTATATAGTGTTTTAAGTTCTGTACTAAGCTCTAAAGCTTTGTTATTTATTTCATTAATGCAATCTTTTTGTAATTTTTTAAGCTTTTTAATACAGAATCCTATATACTTCATGCTATGAGAATTATGCACACCTTGCGGATCGTTAATTAGTTTTGGTATTTCTTTGTCATACTCCTCCTCAGGTTCAGGTATTACCCCATTTTTAAATAAGAATTTTTGCATTTCTATATCATGTAAGTAATATTTCATAATTGGTACTTTATTCACTAAAATTTTATATGAATCTTTATGTTCAATAAAGTATTTTACTATTTCTGTATGTTCAATTGCCGCTGCTTGTGATAAAGGAGTATGACCTTTTTGTATTAAGTTGGGGTCACTTCGATACTGTAAAAGTAGTTCTACAATCTCTCTCTGTTTGTGTATAACAGCAATATATAAAGGAGTTTCATGATGTTGATCAGGGATATTAACATCAGCACCTTGAGATAATAGTAGCTCTACAATATCTTTATGTTTGTGCACAACAGCAATATGTAAAGGAGTTTCATGATGTTGATCAAGGATATTAACATCAACACCTTGAGATAGTAACAGTTCTACAATATCCTTATATTCTGACTTAGCAGCATAATGCAAAGGAGTCTTACCATATTTATCAGTTTGATTAATATTAAGACATTGAGGTAGTAACAATTCTACAATATCCTTACATCTCGACTCAGCAGCATAATGTAAAGGAGTTTTATAATGTTGATCAAGGATATTAACATCAACACCTTGAGGCAGTAACAGTTCTACAATATCCTTACATCCCGACTCAGCAGCATAATGCAAAGGAGTCTTACCGTAGTTATCAGTTTGATTAATATTAAAACATTGAGGTAGTAACAATTCTACAATATCCTTACATCCCGACTCAGCAGCATAATGCAAAGGAGTCTTACCGTAGTTATCAGTTTGATTAATATTAAAACATTGAGGTAGTAACAATTCTACAATATCCTTACATCCCGACTCAGCAGCATAATGTAAAGGAGTTTTATAATGTTGATCAAGGATATTAACATCAACACCTTGAGGTAGTAACAATTCTACAATATCCTTACATCCCGACTCAGCAGCATAATGCAAAGGAGTTTTATAATGTTGATCAAGGATATTAACATCAACACCTTGAGGCAGTAACAGTTCTACAATATCCTTACATCCCGACTCAGCAGCATAATGCAAAGGAGTCTTACCGTAGTTATCAGTTTGATTAATATTAAAACATTGAGGTAGTAACAATTCTACAATATCCTTACATCCCGACTCAGCAGCATAATGTAAAGGAGTTTTATAATGTTGATCAAGGATATTAACATCAACACCTTGAGGTAGTAACAATTCTACAATATCCTTACATCCCGACTCAGCAGCATAATGCAAAGGAGTTTTATAATGTTGATCAAGGATATTAACATCAACACCTTGAGGCAGTAACAGTTCTACAATATCCTTACATCCCGACTCAGCAGCATAATGCAAAGGAGTCTTACCATATTTATCAGTTTGATTAACTTCAGCACCTTGAGATAGTAACAGTTCTACAGTACTCTTATGTTTCAACTTAACAGCATCATGCAAAGGCAGGTTCTCATCCCACTCATCTATTATATCTGGCACTTTATCATTAACAAATGTCTTATTTTCTAAATTTATATTTAATAATTGTTGTGCTAGTACATCCCTGGATACTTCATTGGTTACAGCATTCATTGGGATACTTGCTTTAGACTGTCCTGGATTAAATGTTGTATTATCTACATAATCAACATCACTTTCTAATATTCCACTATCATTTGCATATATATTACTTTCCTGTGCTATGTCTAATGACTCTAATGGATTACTAGATACTTCATTGATTACAGTATTCACCGGGGTACTTGCTTTAGACTGTCCTAGATTAAATGTTATATTATCTACCATATTATCATTCCACTCATCTATTATATCTGGCACTTTATCATTAATAAATGTCTTATTTTCTAAATTTATATTTAATAATTGTTGTACTAGTACATCCCTGGATACTTCATTGGTTACAGTATTCACCGGGGTACTTGCTTTAGACTGTCCTGGATTAAATGTTGTATTATCTACATAATCAACATCACTTTCTAATATTCCACTATCATTTGCATATATATTACTTTCCTGTGCTATGTCTAATGACTCTAATGGATTACTAGATACTTCATTGATTACAGTATTCACCGGGGTACTTGCTTTAGACTGTCCTAGATTAAATGTTATATTATCTACCATATTATCATTCCACTCATCTATTATATCTGGCACTTTATCATTAATAAATGTCTTATTTTCTAAATTTATATTTAATAATTGTTGTACTAGTACATCCCTGGATACTTCATTGGTTACAGTATTCACCGGGGTACTTGCTTTAGACTGTCCTGGATTAAATGTTGTATTATCTACATAATCAACATCACTTTCTAATATTCCACTATCATTTGCATATATATTACTTTCCTGTGCTATGTCTAATGACTCTAATGGATTACTAGATACTTCATTGATTACAGTATTCATCGGGGTACTTGCTTTAGACTGTCCTAGATTAAATGTTATATTATCTACCATATTATCATTCCACTCATCTATTATATCTGGCACTTTATCATTAATAAATGTCTTATTTTCTAAATTTATATTTAATAATTGTTGTACTAGTACATCCCTGGATACTTCATTGGTTACAGTATTCACCGGGGTACTTGCTTTAGACTGTCCTGGATTAAATGTTGTATTATCTACATAATCAACATCACTTTCTAATATTCCACTATCATTTGCATATATATTACTTTCCTGTGCTATGTCTAATGACTCTAATGGATTACTAGATACTTCATTGATTACAGTATTCACCGGGGTACTTGCTTTAGACTGTCCTAGATTAAATGTTATATTATCTACATAATCAACATCACTTTCTAATATTCCACTATCATTTGCATATATATTACTTTCCTGTGCTATGTCTAATGACTCTAATGGATTACTAGATACTTCATTGATTACAGTATTCACCGGGGTACTTGCTTTAGACTGTCCTAGATTAAATGTTATATTATCTACCATATTATCATTCCACTCATCTATTATATCTGGCACTTTATCATTAATAAATGTCTTATTTTCTAAATTTATATTTAATAATTGTTGTACTAGTACATCCCTGGATACTTCATTGGTTACAGTATTCACCGGGGTACTTGCTTTAGACTGTCCTGGATTAAATGTTGTATTATCTACATAATCAACATCACTTTCTAATATTCCACTATCATTTGCATATATATTACTTTCCTGTGCTATGTCTAATGACTCTAATGGATTACTAGATACTTCATTGATTACAGTATTCACCGGGGTACTTGCTTTAGACTGTCCTAGATTAAATGTTATATTATCTACCATATTATCATTCCACTCATCTATTATATCTGGCACTTTATCATTAATAAATGTCTTATTTTCTAAATTTATATTTAATAATTGTTGTACTAGTACATCCCTGGATACTTCATTGGTTAACAATTGTGCATAAACTTTATCACCAATTCTACCATGTAATATTGGTATTATGGTTAATTGGTTTAATATTAATCTATTTAATATATTATAAGCAATATTAGATATATTTATTAATCCCATTTTATATTGCGAATGTGATGCAGTACCATATTCAGCAATATAATGCATAATTTTAGTACGTATTTGTACTTCTATCTTTCGTAAATCTTTGTTTATTATTACTGTATGTAATGATTGATATCCATTCTTCCTAGGAAATTTAATTAAATTCTTATATCGTTCTGGAATGTAGACATAATGTTTATAGATAGCATTTAATATATCATAACATTCTTGTTCCTTCTCTACTATTAGCCTAATACCAATAATATCATATAACTGCTGTATGGTACTAGATTTATGTACTATCTTTTTTGCAATAGAATAAGGAGACTTAATCCTTCCAGATATGGTATATTCTATATTTGTAGCAGGTAAAATATTATGAAATGCATTAATTATTTGAGCAACTAATTCATAATGCAGGTATTCTCTATCCAAAAAAGAAATAATAGTTTTATATAGTCTTGGGTGTAAGTTCTTAAAACAAGCATTTTGTAATGCTACTTTAATTTTTTCTACTTTGATTTCTTTAAATAAAGGTACATAAATCTTGCTAATCTCTTTACTAATCCAAACATATTCTATATGTGATATAGAATTAAATATTATTTTATGTAATAAGTAAGCAAATCTGATTAATAATACTTTAATTTTTATATTTGAATCTAATGATGACAATAACCGAATAGTCTTTTGTGATGTAACATCAGAATGTATATTGTCAATTTTAAATAATTTAGTTAATGCATAAAATATGTCAAATATTTCTTTACTAAAAAAATGTTCAATTTTTATTGACTTTAAGTTAGCATTTTCTATGGTAAAAAACCATAAAGCTACAATAACTGAATTGCTATCAGGATATATAGATGTAATTATTTCTGCTATTTCCCGAGGTATGTTATTATTAGAACACTTTAGGCTAAAAGTAATAGCACTATTAATCTTAGATTCATTAAAGTTAGGATCAAACTTTCTAAGTATTGCAATGATGTGTGGAAAATGCATGAATATAATCGTTTAGCTTCATTCAGAGAAGAGCGAGTTCTCAACTACCACCGGTATATGTCGATAGTTTTGAAAATACTTGCAACGCAGATTAAAAGCGTAAATACTAAAACTCTGATATCCTAAGAGGAGCTGTTTCGAATAGCATTCAAGACCTAGGGAAAATTCTGTAGAGTATGTACTTAACTCAGCTAAACAATTTAATTGGTGACCTCATGTCACACGAACGCTACATCATTTTTTGGATCAAGAAATCTTGATAAAGCCATAAATTTTATACTCTCTTAACTTATCTAGTATACTATTTACTGTGATTATCTTATAATCTTCACTATTTTAATTATTTGCTAACATTCTGTTTGGTAAGATTTCATAATTGAAGATTACATTTAGGCAGTGTTTTTCTAATTGCTTTACAAGCTTAGGTATTTTTAAGTAAACAGCTAATGCTAAAAATATCTGTAAAGTTTCAAATGTTGTTTGCCAGATCTTTTCAAGAGACTTAGCTCTAACTGTCTGCATATTATGCAACCTATCAAATAGCTTAATTAATAATAAATCATCCTTCTTTTGCATATATAATATCTTAACCATTTCTACGGCACTAATCTTATAATCTTTCTTAATTCTGGTTAAATCTTCAACTTGATTGGCAATTTTGTGACCAAATTCTTTTATAATAATTTCTTTAGTAAGTAACGTATCTTCAATACAATCATGCAATATACTAGTTACTATAATATCCGTTCTAAATAAATAATCAGAAACCATATAGGCAACTTCTAAAGTATGAGTATAAAATAATTCTCCAGTTTTTCGTTTTTGTCCACTATGATATTTTTTGGCATAGTAAATAGCCTTAGTAACTTGATTAAAATCTATCTTATTTGTTTTATATTTGTTTAGTAGTAAAAGTTTGTGTAATAATCTTTTACTATAATAACAATTTAAAGACTCTTCATACTTATAATTTACTAGATTTTTAACCATATTTTGTCATTCTTTACTATCCTCTCTTAAGTTTAGTTAACTAAACTAATAATAGTCAAGATATTTTTACTACAGCATGGTTACCAGGACTATAGTTTTATAGATAGTTAAGTAAAGTCTTGTAAATTTTACTTTACAAGACATTACTGTTTATTGATTGTTAATAAATAGATATAGGTAATTTTACTGGTATATTACATGTAACAGTTGTACTCTTACCTTCTTCGCTTTCGACGTTAATATCTCCACGCATTTCATGGATAAGTCTTTTAACAAAGGTAAGTCCTAATTTTAATCCTTTATACCCAGTTGCAGAATCAAATTCAGTATTCTTATCTCTAATATATCGCTGTATTTCTTCAGACATACCAATACCTGTATCATGGATAATAAATTGTAACACCCTCTCCTTATTATCTTCTTCTATAGTAGTAGGAAATAAATTTACTGTTACAATAACTTTACCTTCTTCAGTAAATTTAACTGCATTAGCTACTAATTGTTCTAATATTGCCTTTATCCAGTAACTATCGCCAATAATAATTTTGGCTATATCGTACTGAAAATTACAAAAAAGATCTAAACCTTTATCCTTAGCTTCTGGTATAATTTTATTAACAGTATCATTTACTAATTGCTCTAGATCAAAAGCTTGTAGATCTATGGGAACTAATTTGGTATCTTGTTGTAAAAAACTCACTAGATTATGAGAATAATCTAATAGTCCCTTAGCACAATCTATGACAATATTAGATAAGGAGTTCTTCTTATTAGGATCTTTTTCTGCTCCATAAAGTGTCAGCAGCTGTAAGAGCATTTCATTACACGATATATCTAATTTATTACTAATATTTTTAATTAAATCTATCTTAAATATATTAGATTCTTTTAGTTCATGCTTTGCTTTTTGTAATTCTTGCTCTAATTCTTGATGTTTGTCTGTAAAACTATATTCGGAGTCAGATGGCATTAATGTGACAGATATGGGAGATAATTGTAATATCCAAGCTTGCTGCATCATATTTTTAACTTTATTGTGATCTTGTTGTTGATTTGTGTTATTAATTATCATAGCATCTCCTTGCTGTTAAAGTTAAGAAAACAGCTCAGAGGTTAGAATACTAAATTTTGCAGTTTTAACTTAACCTCTGAACCAGAACTGCACCATGCAGCTCATGGTAAGGACAGATATCACCACAATTCTGCGAAGTACAGAGGATTTAAGAGCTTTTTTGACAGATTTTTATACAATTAGGCAAACAGCTGCATAAATGAGACAGACTTAAAATATAATATTTGTTAGCCCTATTCTTTATCAATTATACATAGATAAAAATAACACTAAGTGATGCTATAATAAATACTAAAATCCCTTTGGATATGCTGTTTTTCTCGCATTTAAGCCTATTTTCTGATATAATCTTTAGTAGAAAATAAAGATAAATAACAAATTATGTCAGTAAAGAACTTAGATAAACCACAACCATTCTTGCAATGGGTTGGTGGTAAAAGAAAAATTGCCGATCAATTAATTAAGTTTCTTCCATCAACACTGAATAACTACTATGAACCATTCCTTGGTGGTGGGGCTTTATTTTTTCAAGTTAGAGATAAATTTAAACATTGCTTCCTATCTGATATTAATCTCGAGCTAGTAACGTCCTATAACGCAGTTAAGAAGAATCCAGATAAGGTCAGTAAACTATTAGACTCTCATAAAGAAAAACATTCTAAAGAGCATTATTACCAAGTTAGAAGTAATAATGACAGTAATGACCCAGCGAAGATTACTGCAAGATTTATCTATCTTAATAGATATTCATTTAAAGGCATTTACCGGATTAATATTGATGGCAAACCAGCTCAAAGTTTTTCTGGTAGGAATTATAGTAAATCTGATCTTGCCTTTAGATTAAAACAGTGTAGTCAGCTTTTAGCTGGCACATCTATTTGTGCTATGGATTTTTCTTTCATTGAACCACAACAAGATGATTTTGTTTATTTTGATCCTCCTTATCATAAGTCAGGTGAGAAGTTTTATACCAGATTACCCTTTGATGAAAATGAGCAAACGAGACTTAAAGATTTTGCTACAGAACTCAATGATAAAAATGTTAAAATAATGGTTTCTAATAGTAATACTCCCTTTATTAGAAACTTATACAAAAATTTTAATATTAGTACTATTAAGGTTAAATATTCTATGCCTGAGCACAATAAAATATCTGATGAAGTAGTTATTACAAATTATCAATTACCACAATAGCTTAGTTATATTCAAACTTGATTAATTCAAAGCAATAATCTTGCGTCTTAAAAGCTTCTTCTAGATCTTGCATATGACGATTTCTAACATAGTAATCATTAAAAGCCGTTGTTGATTTAAGGATTACCTTGTTGTTGACTATATCTTCCTCTACCACTACTAATTTACTTAATACCCCAAAATCAATATATTGGTTATAACGTTCAATAAGAAATTTCCTCACTTTATACCATATTGAATGTAAGCGTCTGGTAAAGGCGGTCTATAAAAGCAAAAGGGTTGTAGTATTATTCTATAGTATTAATAACATTAGGAATAATAGTGTGATGAATATTAGAAGGAAGAATATTACAGCGGAACAGAGGGCACAAATAATTAGTGAATCATGTGTTCCAGGGTGCATTATATCACAAGTTGCACGGTCTTATGGAATTTCGGAGAAGACATTATATGGGTGGCGTAGTAGGGGGAAGTTTAGCAGAAGAAAAGCAGAAACATCTAATAATACAGGTAATAAATTTGTAGAATTATTAGTACAAGAAAGAGAGTATACACTATTAAAAAAAGCAGAATTAACCTTTAGTAATTTTTCTTTATTAATTGAGGGCAATATTAGTAGCACAAAGCTCTTGGAGATAGTCAAAATATTGGACGGATCATGTTAGATATAGCTTCAGATAGCAGAATATATCTCTGTACTGGTTATACCGACATGCGTAAGGGTATTAATGGTTTATCGTTACTGGCACAATCAATATTGTCAGATCAGTTTGACAAGAGTGTCTTATTTGTCTTTAGGGGTAAACAGGCTGACAGAATAAAAATATTATGGTGGGATGGGCAAGGTTTTTGTTTATATTATAAATGTCTTGATAGTGGCAAGTTTGTATGGCCCAAGGTTGATAATAAGCAATCTATTGGAATTACTAAGGCCCAGCTAGCAATGTTGATAGAAGCTATTGACTGGCGTAATCCAAGATGGTTTAATAGACCTCAATATGCTGGATAAAGATTAAAATATGATTTTTGACCTTAACAACTTATCTTGTGATGTATCTATATTACATAAAACAATTAAGGTACTATTCGATGAGAATGAGTTATTGAATCAAGAAAACCAATCACTAAGAGAACAGCTAGCGTTACTAAAAGCAAAGAGTTATGGCAAGTCATCAGAAAAGGTAAGTAAGCAAATAGAAGAGCTTGAGCTCAAAATAGAAGAAAATGAGATTATTTTAGGTTTTAAACCTGAGCAAGATAACCTTGGTTCAGATAAGAGTCAAGAGGTTTCAGATAATAAGGATAGCAAGCAGCTAGCAAAGCGGCGGAAATTACCGGATTATTTACCAAGAGAAGATGAGGTATTAAATCCTGCCGAAAAATGTCCCTCCTGTGGTGGAGTAGAATTTCGCAAGATAAGTGATGATATTTCAGAAACGTTAGAATATGTTCCATCATCATTTAAGGTGATACGTCATATAAGACCACGCTGTGCCTGTATTAATTGTGAGAAGATAGTTCAAGCCTATGCCCCATCAAAAGCCATTGACAAAGGTAAGGCTGGAGCTGGGTTATTGGCATATATTCTAGTTCAAAAATATTGCAATCATCTACCGCTCTATCGTCAATCACAAATTTACGATAGAGAAGGCGTGGAGATTTCAAGGACGACAATGGCAAGCTGGGTGGGTCAATGTGCTAGATTGCTAGAGCCGATAGCGGGAGCAATTCAACGATTTGTATTCTCAGGTGCACAAATTCATGGCGATGATACGCCAGTGAAAGTGTTAGCTCCTGGGATTGGTAAAACTAAAACTGGGAGAATATGGAGCTATGTATTAGACGGTAGACCTCATGGAAATAAGTCTCCAGCTGCAGTTTGTTATTTTTATAGTCCTGACCGGAAAGGCACAAGACCGCTTGAGCATTTAAAAGATTTTACAGGAGTTCTACATGCAGATGCTTATACTGGTTATGATCAATTATATATTAATGATGAAAAATCAGCAACCAAGATAGAAGAAGCAGCATGCTGGGCTCATATGCGTCGTAAGTTTTATGAAGTAACAATAGCAAATGATAAAGCCAATATCGCTATTGCCATATTGGAGCAGATTGGTGAAATTTATAGCATCGAAGCTGATATAAGAGGATTAGAACCTGATAAGCGGCTAGAGGAACGACAGAAAAAATCTAAAGTGTTGGTGGAAAAATTGTTTACCGGTTTTAGGAAAGCATATGATCAACTACCCAAAAAAAGCAGTACAGCAAAAGCTATTTCTTATGCTTTAAATAATCAAAAAGCACTGATGAGATTCTTGGATAATGGAAAAATAGAAATCGATAACAATGCCGCAGAGCGTGCTATGAGATCAATTGCCATAGGGCGAAAAAATTGGCTTTTTGCTGGATCAGACAGTGGCGGTCATACTGCCGCTATTATCTATTCCATTATCGAAACTGCTAAGTTAAATAACATCAATCCTTGGAAATATCTGCAAAAAGTTCTTGCAATCATTCAGGATTATAAAGCCAATAAAATTGCAGACCTCCTCCCTTGGAATATTATACTAGATTAAACTTATAAATCTATACCGCCTTTACCAGACGCTTACGAGGAAGATATAGTCAACAAAAAGGTAATCCTTAAATCAACAACGGCTTTTAATGATTACTATATTAGAAATCGTCATATGCAAGATCTAGAAGAAGCTTTTAAGAGTCAAGATTATTGCTTTGAATTAATTAAGTTTGAATATAACTAAGCTATTGTGGTAATTGATAATTTGTAATAACTACTTCATCAGATATTTTATTATGTTCAGGCATGGAATATTTAACCTTAATAGTACTAATATTAAAGTTTTTGTATAAGTTTCTAATAAAAGGAGTGTCACTATTAGAAATCATCATTTTAACATTTTTATCATTGAGTTCTGTAGCAAAATCTTTAAGTCTCGTTTGCTCATTTTCATCAAAGGGTAATCTGGTATAAAATTTCTCACCTGATTTATGATAAGGAGGATCAAAATAAACAAAATCACCTTTTTGTGGTTCAATGAAAGAAAAATCCATAGCATAAATAGATGTGCCAGCTAAAAGCTGACTACACTGTTTTAATCTAAAGGCAAAATCAGATTTACTATAATTCCTACCAGAGAAAGTTTGAGCTGGTTTGCCATCAATATTAATCCGGTAAATGCCTTTAAATGAATATCTATTAAGATAGATAAATCTTGCAGTAATCTTCGCTGGGTCATTACTGTCATTATTACTTCTAACTTGATAATAATGTTCTTTGGAGTGTTTTTCTTTATGGGAGTCTAATAGTTTACTAACCTTATCTGGATTCTTCTTAACCGCATTATAGGACGTCACTAGCTCGAGATTAATATCAGATAGGAAGCAATGTTTAAATTTATCTCTAACTTGAAAAAATAAAGCCCCACCACCAAGGAATGGTTCATAGTAGTTATTTAGTGTTGATGGAAAAAACTTAATTAATTGATCGGCAATTTTTCTTTTACCACCAACCCATTGTAGAAATGGTTGTGTTTTGTTTGAGTTATTTACTGACATGAAATTATTATTCAAATATTTACACTATAATTATAGTATAAAATAGGCTTAAATGCCAGCAAAATGCTGTATTACAAGGGATTTTCAAGGAATTCTTGATGTTTTCTCTAGCATAATTAATGCTAGTTTTGATTTGTGTTTAATAGACAAAGAGCTGAGCTAACACACAATAGAAATTTAGCGGTGTCTCATTTATGCAGCTCTTTGCCTAATGGTGCAAAAATCTGTCAAAAAAGCTCTTAAATCCTCTGTACTTCGTAGAATTGTGGTGATATCTGTCCTTGTGAGAGCTGCATGGTGCAACTCTAGTTCAGAGGTTAAATTCAAATCAACAAAATTTTATCTCTTTAACCTCTGAGCTGTTTTCTTAACTTTAACAGCAAGGAAATGCTATGACAATTAATAATCAAAATCAACCAAAAGATAATCATAATCTTACTAAAACAAATTGGAATCTTCAATTATCTCCCATATCTGTCACATTAATACCATATCAGCAAGAAGAGAATATCATTAACTCGACGATCACAAATTATACTGATATAATTAAATATAAATTAGAATTACAAGAAGCAAATAATAAATTGAAAGAATCTGAGTTATTTAAAAGAGATGTGGTTCAAAATATGGTACATGGATTAAAGATTCCATGTAATGGGATTTTTTCATTAGTAACAGCTCTTTATGAAGTAGAAGATAATCCTGAAAAAAAGGATTATTTAGCTAGTGTGGTAAGTTGTGCTGAAGAATTACTAGATTATTATAACAATATACTTAGTTATCTACAGAATAATTCTGGACTACCTCCTATAGTTTTAAATAAGTTTGATCCAAAACAGTTGGTAAATAAGATTATTGATAAAGCGATGCCAATAGCTCAACGTAAGGGATTAAATTTATCTTGTAATTTTCAGTATGATTTAACAAATGCTATAATTAGTGATACTTATCGAATAGGGGCAATATTAGAGCAGTTAATAGATAATTCTATTAACTTTACTAAAGAAGGTAAAGTTGTGGTAACAGTGAACATGTTTGCTATTAGTCCAGCCGTTTCAGAATCAGAACAACAACACAGAGAAATGGTATTCCAACTTATGGTGCATGATAGTGGTGTTGGTTTGTCTAAAGAAATCAGGCAACATCTTCATGAAAAGATTGATAAATTTGATGTTGCTATGCAATATAAGGGACTTGGATCAGGATTAAGTTTTGTAAAACGTCTAATTGGTGAGCTAAATGGAGAGATTGAAGTAACAAGTGAAAAAGGTAAAAGTACTACTATCGTCTGTAATATACCAATTAAGTTACCTCTTCTTGATGATCTGATTTATGATAAATAATGTTGATACTTATAAGGTTCTGATGATAATACACACACAAATTATCTCTAAAAGTAAAGTTTTGAAAGTGCTCTATTAATTAACAAGTATGATTTTCTTGATTAATGCTATGATTCTTACTACACTTAAATAATATTAGGGATAGATAGATGGCAAAAAATCAAGAAAATCATCAAAAAACTATAGATCCTATTATAGGAAAGTTAAATTTACCTAAAGGTATAGATCTTGAGCTAGACAAAGTAAAAATTATAGATCTATCAAATTGCCGATACAGTAAAAGACTATTAACCAAGATCATTCTTATTAATAAGATTTCTAGACACAAAGTTGATCTTAATAAAATTAAAAAAGCAATTTATTTTGCTAAAAAGTATCATGGCAGGCAAAAGCGAGAAACAGGAGAATTTTATTATTCACATCCTTTAGAAGTAGCATATATGGTTTCTGATTATTTATTTAGAACAGATATCATAGTAACTAGCATATTGCACGATTGTATTGAAGATACGTTACTTACTAAAGAAATGATTATAAAAGAATTTGGTTATAAAATTGCCAATCAGGTTGAAGATTTAACACGAGTTAAAAATGATAAAAAAATTAGTTCAGCAGAAATAGTTAAAATATTATATCAGCAGAAGAAAAAAGAGTTGCTATTAATTAAATTACTTGACCGATTACATAATATACAAACAGTAGGAGCTAAACATCCTAAGAAAGGATGGACAATAATTTTAGAGACTTTACAATTTTTCTTAACTATTGCTACTTATCTCAAGGTACCGAGAGTTGCAGGGCAATTATATACACATTGCTTAAATATAGTTGCAAATTACAAAAAATCAAATTTATATAATAACACAGTACCATTTTTGGGGTGAGGTGTCCCATTTGTCTAGACTAAAAATTAGGAATTATGAGATATATTTGCATTAGACTTCTTTCGAAACTAATTATATTTGAGATTTAAATTATATCTAGCAACTATTAGATTTATCCTAAAAATCAATCTTTCGTGTTAGTGTATTCAGATCTTTTGATCATATTTTAATTTTAAATTTTAGTTTCGAAAGAAGTCTATTATAATTTTACCCAATAATTTTTTATGATCCTGTATTAATTTTCAGCCGGTGCATAATTTGTATCATTTTTCGGCCGGTGTTAACAATTTATGCATTCTGTTGTAAGTAATAATAATATTTTATGGGACTGTTGCGAGATGAAAAATTTTTGATAAAATTATAAAATATATACCCCGAAACCCTGATACTTTCGTTCTAAAATTAGAAAATTTTAAACAAAAATTCATCTCACAACAGTCCCATATATAATAGTAATCCAATGTCTTTTCGAAATCAAGCCGCTACACTTAATGGCCGCAATAGTACAAAATTTTAAGCGGATAATTAAAATTATTTTTTGGCTTTTTTATCCGTTACTATTAAAAATATAAAAATAATTGTAATCTGTATAGGTATCCGTATGCTGTAATGTTATAAAGTATCTACCATACTGCCACTTGGTCCATCATCTCCTATAGTAGTAACTTCTGTTGATGGTTTATGACAGACAATTAATAAGGCTTGCTCTACTATTCCTGATATTTTAGATTTATAAGTTTCGTCTGTTAATTCTTGATATTTAGTACGTAGTAACTTATTAAGATCACTATGCATAGCACTTCCACTTTCCTGTACACATCTGTATTTTTGTGCCTCTATTATGGCATTGGCTAAGACTCTGCATTCATTTATCTTTAATTTTTGATTATTATGGAATTGTTCATGATCTATGGCATTAATAAGACTTTTTAACGTTTGAAAATTATTTTCCATAATATACTCAATTATTAGGTCTTTTTCTGCTTCATAAAATGCAATTTTTGACTGAGCGTTTGTGTTAGGATTATCCTTAATGAGATTTTCTTCTACCCATTTAGTAATAGTTTCAAGGTTGTTATCAATATTACGAATTAAAAATCTTGAATGGCTTTCCTCTAAAACCATTTGTAAATTACTTTTAGGCATACAATATTCTCCTATAATTTTTTGTTATGAAATATATTAGACTTTTTAATTTTATAATTGCTAATTGTGAATTTAGGTACATATTTAATATTATACCTCATAATTATCTATTATAGGTTCAGACGCACCAGTTATATTAATAGATTCATTATATTTTTCATATTCACTATTGATTTGTTTTTTCCAGTGCTTGTCTAGAACTATTGCATTCCCATGGCAATCTTTAGAGTCTTTATAATCATCTTGTACTAAATTTAGAAATGCATCAAATATTTCTTTCATTCCTTCTTGACTATCATTTACCGTACATCCTGTTTTTAACTCTTTGAAAGGAATTAATGAGATTGTGATGTGATTGATAATCTTTTTTTGTAATATATCTTTTATGGTTTTATTCTCCATATTTGAACGAAATATTGCATTATCATTATAACCTTTTCTGGAGTTATATTGTAATTCCCTATACATATTTCCTTCTTGTATTGAATATTTTGCTGTTGTCATACCACTGGCAGAAGGATAGACTGTAATAGTATTATAAGTCTCAGTTTTTTGTCTAGGTGCCAATAATTTCGTTTCTAATGGTTTAAAATCAAATACTGAGTATAGATGTTTTGCGACGTGAAATTGAAAAATGTCACATAAGTTATTATCAAAATCAATTTTTGGATTATATTTTGTCTTAGTAAGGTTTACACCTCCTATTTTAGTACTAAAATTATATTTAGTGTTATATTGCTCTTGATGCTTGTACATTTCTTCGGTTAAATCGCGAGGATCTCGCTTACCAGATACTAAGGTATTTATTATATCTAACGCTTTTGCTGCTCTTTTGACTATGGCTCCCTCATTATTGACAATTCTAATAGATTCATCATATTTCTTTTTAATTTCTGGAAATGGATCTTTGGTAATTTCAGTATGAGTTTTTACAGTATATTTCTGTTGTTCTAATTTTAGTGTTGCTGCTTTTTTTGCCTCATCTTTATTCTTATATACACGGATCTCCTCTAATAAAGAATTTCCTTCTTCAGGGAACGCAGCGTACTTATCCTGATTGAATAGGGTTAATATTATTCTTGCAATTCCTTCACAGGTCATTGTTATAGTATTAAGGTCATTTGGATCTAATATTTCTTCAATAAGATATGCCATACCATGAGTAATATACTTACTAAATTTAGAACTAAAATCTGACTTGGCTTTATCTTTTTCATTTTGAGAAAAATCATTGCAATTTTTAAATTGTGTTATAAATGCATAATCGTATATTAAGTAATATTCTCTGCTGGTAGTAGATAATTTAAAAACTTCTTGTTCTTCAGTTTGTAAACTGGTACTAGTAACTAGTTTTGAATATTGATCATGGGTTAAACATATTCCATCTTTGCTTTTTATTATAGGTTTTACAGTTTCTAGTATATCATTTATATAAGATTTATACCCTTTTGGTTTTTCTGTTGTTGCAATTTTTTCCTTAATAGCTTTTTCTATGAAGGCGTATGGAGTTACATGACGCATTTGTTTTGTTGCACTTCCTAATAGTTTAGGGCGTCCCACTATTAAGATTTGATTATCATTTATATCCTCATTAATTATGATATCTACTAGAGCATCTTCACTCATGTTTATTTTAAATAAATTCTCTAGAAACTTATAAACATACGGTTTATGTTTTTTTATAATATGCGAAGAAGCTATAGGTGTAGAGTGTAATACTTCAGCACTGCTGCCGCTAGGTAAATTTATCGATGAGCCTGAAGATTGAGTGGAGATAATACTCTGCTGACTTATAATACTACTTGATTCCTTTTTACTTTTTTTATCCATAATGCTACATTAAAGTTCTTGCCTTTTCAATGTAAAAACGTTAAAAAAGATTCAAAGCACTATATTATCATTTCTAGTTTTAAAAAGCAATAAACTTTATAATTTCATTTATGGCACTGTTGAAAGAAGAGATAGGTATGGTATAATGAAAAAAAGAAAAAAGAGAGTAGTAGAATGTCCTCGAATCAAATGACAATGGTAAGTCTAAATCAGTTAGTTAATGCAAATCATCAATATCGTAAATTTAAAGAATTATTTGATTTTAAAGTAGCAGCTAAAGAATTAAAAACTATTGAATCCAGAGCTAATTATAAAGGTTATGGAATTTTGCGTCTTTTTAAATGCTTACTGTTACAATTTATGGAAGACTTATCAGATCGTGAACTAGAAAGATATTTAAACGATAGCAATGCAGCTAAGTGGTTCTGTGATTTTGAGCTTACTGAAACTACACCTGACTATAGTGTTTTTAGTAAAGTTCGAACCAAGATAGGTACAAATATGTTATCTAAGATTTTTAGATTATTCAGAGAACAACTACGTTCAAAAGGTTATATGAGTGAAGTATTTACTTTTGTTGACGCAAGCCATTTAATTTCTAAAGCTAGCTTGTGGGAAGAGCGAGATGAAGCTAGAAGGCAAAAATATGAGAAATTGAACAATGAATCTCTGCCGAAAATTGCATATGATAAACAAGCTAGGATTGGCTGCAAAGGTGGCAATAAGTTTTGGTATGGTTACAAGAAACATGTGAGTGTAGATATTCAATCTGGATTGATTAATAAAGTTGCTGTAACTCCTGCTAACGTTACAGATGCAAAAGGTTTAGCCCATGTTTTACCAACTAGCGGAGCGGTATATGCTGATAAAGGTTATTGTGTTGCAACAGCAAAGGTCGTTGCTGCTGGTAGGGGAATTCATCTATGTGCCATCAAGAAAAATAATATGAAAGAGAAGAATTTTGATCTTGACCGATATTATACTTTTATTAGATATCCGTTTGAGAGGGTGTTTTCACAAGAAAATAAGCGACTGCGATATGTAGGTGTATTGCAAAAAATCAATTTACTGAATTTATGAATGCAATATGTTTTAATTTGAAACGCTTAACCATTCTGGCTATGTAAAATTAAGTATCCGGAGTGTTGAAAAAGTATTTCATATACTCATATTCTTTGTATAAACTACCTTAATTCTGATGAATAAATATATAAAATATAACTTTTAGTTTTTTTATTATACAGTATCTAAATCACTCTGTACTTTTTCAACACTCCGTATCTGGCAGAACAAGAAGCTAAAATTTATGAAAAAAATTGCAATCTTTTAAAAACCTCAGAGTTGATGATTTTTTTGTAATTTTTTGGACAAAAGATTTTTTCTTTTTTTGAAATTAGACCAATTTTTTATCTTTCAACGGTCCCTTTATGCAAATTTTGAGGCATGTTAAAGAAGTTATAGTAGTTTATGAGGAAACCCCCAAACTTTTTAATAACAGTTCTCCATCTAATATTAAAAACTGATTTACAACTTGTCATATTTGTATTTAATATAAAACAATAAGATATAGGAAACAATTGATTATAGGATATATTAATATGGAAGAAGTAGATAATCAAACACCACAGAATATTACTTTGTACAAAGATATTATAAGATTGTGGGAGCAAGGATGGGAATATGAAAGTGATAAAAATAACAATAAATGTAAAGAAGCAGAAAAATGTTTTCAAGAAGCAAAAGATAAATTAGATGAAGCATTACAGTTTAATAATGCTGAATATATCAAATTATCTACAATGGTTAAACTTAAAATACAAGGAAACGAATGGTTTAATAAGGGTATTTTTTTAGGAAATGAAGCTAACAATCTTATATTAGAGAATAATACAGCAGTAGGAAATGAAGTAATAAACGTGGCAGTCGAAAAATATAAGGAAGCAGAAAAATGTTTAATTGCAGCACAAAACTACTTTACGCAAGGACAAGAATATAATGAATACTTTAAAAGTTGCTTATATTTAGTGAAAAAAGATTTAAAGATAATGGCTAGTGTTATACAAGATGTAGAAAATATGATGGTTGAAAATTCAGTTGATATCAATATGGTATCGTTAGAACAACAGTTTACTGGAATTCATATTCGTGATACCACTGGTGTTGAGCAGGTAAATCAATGTGTTGATACCACAGGATCAGTTAGTAATGATATGTAAATTAATCAAGATTAGAAAAAAATGGATAAAAATGCTGAAAAAAGTTTTTCGGAAAACGCAGAAAAAATTCACAGTGAAACTCGGAAAAGGAAAAGAACTTCTAGTGATCATGAAGAAACATCTAGAATACTAAAGAATATAGATGATGGGTTATTAAGTGACTCAACTAAAGAAGATAATATCGAGTCAAATACCAATAATGATACACAAATTGAGCATGGCTATATAGAGGAGGATGAAAAACAAAGTGATTCAGAACAAAAAAGTGATCAAGATGAGAGTACTAGTTCTGAAGAAGAATACACTAAAGATAATGCTGAAGATTGGGAAAAAAATAAAAAAGCACTATCACAAAGAACTCTTAAATTATTTATTGAGCCTGAAAAATATATACCAGACTTCGATTCAATAAAACATACAGTAAATAATTTGAGTGATAATAAGGCGGTCAAGTTTTATCGTATTCCAGGAAAAGAAATCGGATTAAAATTTGATCCTAATTCTTTTAAGTTTCATTCTAATAGTGATAGTACTGCATCTAGCCCCAGTATTGAGGGTACTGATCAATCAGATAGCAATAGTAGTGATAAAAAATATAAATTATTATATGATGCAACAAAGGCAGGTAATACATTTGTTATTAATACTTTACTAACTAATGGTGTTAATATTAATGCTAAAACAACAAGAGGTTATACAATATTACATTATGCAGCAGCAATGGGAAATGTAGATGTTGTAAAATTTTTATTAAATAAAGGTGCTGATGTTAATGCTAAAACTAATAGTGGTGAAACAATATTATGTTCTGCAGTTGATTATGGTAGCCCAGATTTAGTATACTTACTAATTGCCTATGGTACTGATGTTAATGCTAAAACCGATAATGGTCTAACAGCATTACACTATGCTGTTGAGTCTGGTAACTTAGATTTAGTATCTTTGCTAATTCACAATGGTGCTAATGTCAATAATGCTAAAACAATATTACACTTTGCTGCTAAGTCTGGTAACTTAAATTTAGTAAATTGGTTGATTAAAAATAAAGCTGATATTCATGCTAAAACTAATAGTGGCGAAACAATATTACACTTTGCTGCTGAGTCTGGTAACTTAAATTTAGTAAATTGGTTGATTAAAAATAAAGCTGATATTCATGCTAAAACTAATAGTGGCGAAACAATATTACACTTTGCTGCTAAGTCTGGTAACTTAAATTTAGTAAATTGGTTGATTAAAAATAAAGCTGATATTCATGCTAAAACTAATAGTGGCGAAACAATATTACACTTTGCTGCTGAGTCTGGTAACTTAAATTTAGTAAATTGGTTGATTAAAAATAAAGCTGATATTCATGCTAAAACTAATAGTGGCGAAACAATATTACACTTTGCTGCTGAGTCTGGTAACTTAAATTTAGTAAATTGGTTGATTAAAAATAAAGCTGATATTCATGCTAAAACTAATAGTGGCGAAACAATATTACACTTTGCTGCTGAGTCTGGTAACTTAAATTTAGTATCTTTGCTAATTCACAATGGTACTGATATCAATACTAAAACTGATGATGGTCTAACAGCATTACACTATGCTGTTGAATCTGGTAACTTAAATTTAGTATCTTTGCTAATTCACAATGGTACTGATGTTAATGCTAAAACTAATAGTGGTGAAACAATATTACACTTTGCTGTTGGCTTGGGTAGCTTAGATTTAGTATCTTTGCTAATGGTTCGTGGTGCTGATGTCAATGCTAAAACTGATGATGGTCTAACAGCATTACACTATGCTGTTGAGTCTGGTAACTTAGCGTTAGTATCATTGCTAATGGTCTATGGTGCTGATGTCAATGCTAAAAATAATAGTGGTGAAACACCATTACACTATGCTGTTATATTTGATAGCTTAGATTTAGTATCATTGCTAATTCACAATGGTGCTGATGTCAATACTAAAAATAATAGTGGTGAAACAGTATTAAACAGTATTATGGAGTTTAACAATTGTAATATTTTAAAATCTTTCATATTAGGTGGTGCAGACATTAATTTAGAAACAATGTTACCAGATGATCAGACAGACAGTATAATCAATTTGTGCGGTGATTTACGTATCAGTTAAATTGTGGAATATAGTGGAAAAAATGTGTGATTTATAGACATAGTTATAATGTAAGATCAAAGTATATGAAGTTACAACTAACTTTTATTCTTTAAACTCCAGTTTCGCAAGAGATCTAATAATAATAAAATCCTTTGATGCTGTTATACCAATAGATGGTTTAACAAGACTCAATAATTATGATGTTGGTATACAAGATAAACAACAATAAAATAACTGTTTTGTTAATAATGAATTTGTTTTTACGGTTCAACAAGATAACTTTTTTATAAAACCAACAGAGTTAACAGGAGATATTGTATCATATACTACTTAAAAAAGTGCCAAGAATAGAGCTATTGCTTATGTTCTCTAAATAATGAGGCAACTCTGTAATGAGGTTTTTAGATAATGGTAAAATAGAGATTGATAACAATGTTGCTGAACGAGCATAGTGGTAGGTATGAAAAACTGGCTTTTTTGTTGGATCATATGCTGGTGGAGAAATCACAGCTGTTATATATATAATCATATAATCAAAAGATATAGGATTACTTGGAAAATTTAGGTAAAAAGTATTGAAAATAATTAATAAGCATTAATGAAAAAGATAGAAGGTTATCAAACAAATTTTGAGATATGTATTTATGCTAAGAAGTTATTAGATAAAGTAATATATTTAAATAGTGTAGTAAAAGTACCACCAGTGGGTGTATTGGAGGTAAAGAAAGCTATATACTATGCTAAGAAATATCATGGTAGTCAGATGCGTCAATCAGGAGAACCATTTTATTCACATCCGATAGAAGTAGCATATATGATATCAGATTACTTATTTAGAACAGATATACTAGTAACTAGTATATTGCATGATACTATAGAGGATACAGAACTTACCAAGGAGAAAATATTACAAGAATTTGGAGAGAATATAGCCAATCAAGTAATGGATTTGACGAGGATTAAGGAGAATGGTATAAAGATTAGTTCTGCTGAAATGGTAGAGATGTTATACAAAGAGAAGAAACATGATGTACTTCTGATAAAGTTATTTGATAGACTGCATAATATACAGACAATAGGTGCTAAATCTCCTGAAAAAGCTAAAAAAATTATAAATGAAACTTTAATAAGTTTTATTGTTTTGATGCCTTACCTTGGAATTTCATCATTAGAAAAACACTTTTATCGTTTATGTTTTAATATTACACATAAAAATAGATTAGTGGAAAATACATTATTAACTAGTAATCTTAAGTATAACTTTTGGAGTTATTTTAAACACAACACTGAAGCTATAAATATAATTTAGCATACTACTTGATTATTTATAGAATAGATTATTTTGGTAGTAATTGAAATACTTTATGCTTTAGGTTAATTCTATTAAATGTATATATTACATGAATTTCATTGTTATCAGGACTCATAATAATAGCAGGATATGAATATTCTTCAGACAGGATGTTATTATATTCTATATCCCCTTCAGGATAGATAGAATTTCTAATAGTGATAGGGTGCCAATTTAACCCCTCATCATAGGATGTAGCTACACTTAATATATTTCGTGATTTATGATTATTGATTACTCGATTATATGTAAGTAGTAATGTATCATCACCTAAATTAATGGCATCAATGGCACTATCAGGGTTTAATAAGTTTACTGGTTCTAAATTACTCCAATATATTCCATTATTTATGGATATTGATCTGTGTATGTAAGTAGACATTAAGGAATCAGTTTTTCTAGGTCTTACTAACATTATGATTTTATTTGGTAAATTACTACTAACTAAAGTTGGCTGTATAAAACCTCTGTAACCTTTTTGAAAAATTTGAGGGTTGGATGGTAATATAGGATTACTTAAATTCCATGTATGTAAATCTGATGAATATTCTATATATGAAAAATCATCAATACAACTTTCTCGAGAACACGGAGATAAAATATTATTTTCATAAATTAGTGGCTTATTACGTGCTGGTCCTAGGATACCATGTAATAGTTCTGGTTTTTGCCATGTTAATCCCTGATCATAAGAACGAGATAATATTCCACTCCATGTTCTTGGATAAGGTCCAATTTTACTAAAAATGAGTAACTGATTATTAAAGAAAGTAATTACTGGATTTCCACAACTGATTATCCCATTATCTTGCTTTAGAGGGATATGATGATCACGGAAATATTGCGGTGAAACGATTCTTTCTGGAGTAGTCCATTGATAATGATTATTACTTTTAAATCCTAAACTGATCCAAATGCTATTATTTTCTTCTGACTTACCTGATTCAGATCGTGTTTTACCAAAAAATGATGTTATTAATTTTTTATCATCAAAAACAAATACGGTCGCAGCATGAACATCTTTTAGATCTGAATTATTTAAAATAAATTCTTCTATTTTTGTTTCTAAAATAAACATGATGTTTTATTTTTTTCTAAATTATTGAAATAATTTAATCCAAGTGTAAATCCTATTATTATTGGAAATAGTATCATTTGTATTCCCCAATGGCCAAAATATTTTGTTAAATATACAAGACCAAAAGATATAATAATATTCATGGAAACAGTCGATAAAGCAAAAATTATACTTGCTGTTCTAAAGCGTTTAAAAACTGGAAAATGTTTTAGAAAAATTGGCATAGCTGGATTGGCACTAAGAAAAAATAACATTACAAATGATTGAATTAAGAACAAATGAACAGAAGTAGTAATATTATTTAGTAAATAAGGACAAATGAGAGCAAAAATAAAAAATATTACTAATTTAATCTTAAGAATTCTTAATGGGTATATAATATAACTTAAATAAGTTAATATTAAATAAGCACAAAAATTTACTATTGCTACAATAAAATTGTGATGAATAACTGCTTCTGCTGTAAAATTAAAAGAATTTTTTAAAATTTCACCACAATAAATATAAGTAAAATAAAAACATATTGGCCAACCACATGATATTAATAATAAAAAGGAGACTGTTTTTAGATTGACCCTTTCATTGTAAATAAGATTATCTTTTAATGGATTATCTGTAGTTTTTTGTATTAAAGTAATATTTTTCTTAACACGACGTTTTGCATCAGCAAATTCAGGAGTTTCCCGTAAAGCAGTTCTGGCAACTGCTCCAACAATTGCTATTATAGTTCCAAGCCAAAACGCTATACGCCAATTAAATCCAAATGAGGTGACTAAAGATGCAACAGCTAAGGCTATCATTCCCCCTAAATTAGCAAATACTGATGTCATTAAAACAATAGGATATTGTATAGGAGGTTTTGTTATTTCTAGTAAGTATAGTTGTGCTCCAACTATTTCACCCATAGAAGATAGACCTTGAATAATACGACATGTTATAACTATCACAGTAGCAATGAGTCCTTTTTCAGCATAAGTTGGGACAAGGGCCATTGCAAGACATGAAGACGACATTAAGAATGTAGTAATAATTACAGTTGCTTTACGACCAATTATGTCACCAACTAAGCCAAAAATTATGGCTCCAACAGGTCTCATCACATAAGTGGAACAAAATGCAAAAGCAAAGTAAATAGCTTGAGTATGAGGGTCTTCCTTAGGAAAAAATAATTCATTCAATAAAACTGTCATATGAACATATAGCATCAGATCAAAATATTCTAAAAATGTTCCAATTGATAATAATCCTACAGCTTTTTTTTGTTCTGTTGTTAATGAAGTAAATGTTCCTTCATTATGTTTAATATATTCTATCATTACTTGACTGTTTTAAATACTATATAATGGTATCAGATGATATACAATTTATCTACTCCTTAATTTAAATATTAAAAATTTTTATATATGATATTAATATAAAATTATCTTAATTCGTGATTATCAAAAATATTTTTGCCGATTTTAGTCCAGTGATCTTGGATACTCGGATGTTGTATTAATTTTTCTTTTAAAGAAATAAAAGCACCTAGTAAACTGTTAGTGGGTAAATCATCAAGTTTAGCTTTAACAACTAAGCTACCGATTTCAATTAAACGACGGGTACGAGCTTTTCTTTCTTGAATTTTAAGTCTTGCTTCTTCAGTAATAATTTGAGCTTTTTTTTGTTCTAATTTTAATCTACGTTTTATGACATTATCCATATAGATAGTTTTTTCATGATGATTATAATCATCATGAATCATCAATAAATTATGGAAGTCAACTTCATTTATAAGTACTAGGAAATTCTGCAAAATTTTTTCTTGAACAGATCAATGTTGGATACAACCTTTAAGCTTACAAAGTCCAGCATAATAATGAAATAAAGTTTATACCACTAAGTTTAAAGAAGTATTATGTATAAAAATTTGCTTAAGTTTTTTCTTATTGCAGTATCAGTAACTTTAATTACTAACGATATGTTTGCTATCATAGAGTCAAAAGAAGTGTCCAATGATACCATAGATACTAGGCAGAACGAAGAAAATTTAGGAATTCCTAATGATTTTATATATAAAGGAAAAATTATATCTCCACATTGTATTATTGAAAGAAAAAGCAATATTATTGACCTAGAAAAATGCCATAAAGAACTAGAGAGTAAAAGAGCATATTATGAAGAAATCAGAGATGACAATCTAAGAGAAATAATAAAACCATATGAAATAATCAGTGATGCAAATGAAATAAGAGTTACAACGCTGAGTATGATATATGAAGATGGTCGCCTTGCTTCTGAAGAAAGCTATCGGATAAAATTTATAGGAACTTTTGCTAAAGAGCAATTTGCTATAGCCAATGAAGAGATTTATAATGGTAGGAGCACTTTGCCTACTAATTTAGAAATATTTTATTTTAAGCACGACGGTGATCAGCTAATTATAAAGCCTTTAAACCAAGCTAAAGATGAATGGGCATATATACGTGACGTATACATAAAAAATGGAGTGCTCTATTTTTCTAAGTTACTAAATCATCAACATACATGGTTGTTGATGCAAAAGGTAGCTGAATTGCAAGGAAATGTAAATGAAGACAGATTTGCACGTCTAGAAGCAGAAGACGCATGGGATTTTGATAAAGCTAGCTTTGTGATGCTGGGAGCAGAAAACCCAGAAGATTTTTCTAGTAAAGCCTTTTTTCAGATGCATGAACTAGATATAATGAATTCCGAAAGGGCTTCCTCATCTGCACCGTTATTTTTACCGTCTATACCGTATGAAATTGAATTTTGTTATGTGTGCCGTGGATCTTTTCATGAAGAAGATCTTACTAGAAACCCTATAGAAATTTATGAAGATAAATACTGTAACTCGTTACCATATATTGAGGTTTGGCTTAAATATAAGAAGGAAGAAAAACAAATCTTAAAAGTTGATGAGTTTGCAGCATTTGTTCAAAAAGTTAATGCTGTGTGTGAGAGTTACAAAAAAAAGAATAATACAAGTAAGAAGATATAGTTAATGCCAAGGATAACAAATTTTTCTTTCTAATTTTATAAATTATGATAAAGGAACTATTAAAACATAATTTAACTCTATTGCTAAAGTCAAATAGTATAGTAAAAGATGCAAAATCTTATGTAGAACAATTTGGTTATGAAGCTGTGCAAGCCATTCAAAATCAAAATATCACCATACCTACCCGAACCAGCAAACTAAGATCAATAAAAACAAATAAAGATGATTACCATTATTCAAGACCTATAAAGAAGTAGCAGAGAGGAGAGTTCTCTCCTTGTTTGTAAAAACAGGGAGAGACGCAATATATAAACCTAAAGGTTTATTATTTGCTTGCTGGTTCATATGTTTGAGATTCAGTGGATGATTTTAAGATTGCATGGTAATGTCAATGATGGATTGAACATTGTTAGAATTAACAAACCATGGCGATACAGTTTGCAAGAATAGAAATAGTAAGTAGGAGTGAAGGTAAAAATGCTTGTTTGAAAGCTGCTTATAATGCCAGGCTGATTATTAAAGATGAGAGAACTAACATCACTTATAATTTTAGCAAAAAAGGCGATAATGTTTACCATGCAGTATTATTACCTAGCCACGTAGATCAAAAATTCAAAGACTCAAGGATCTTGATGAATGAGGTAGAGCGTACAGAGAAAAGAAAAAACAGTCAATTATTAAAAGATATAGTTATAGCACTGCCTGATGATAAGGAATTGGATTTAGATGATAGAATAGCCATTACTCATGAAATCATCGAAGAGATTGGGTGGGTAAGAAATGGCCTAGGAGTTCAGGTTGATATTCATCAGCCACAGACGTACGAAAAGAATTGGCATGCCCATGTGCTTGTGACTACCAGAAGATTTACAGAAGATGGTAAAACATTAGGAGCTAAGGCAGTAGATTTAAATCCTAAATTTGCCAAAGTTAAGGGCAAAGCATTCATTATCCCTGAAGATAAAATTATTCATGAAAGAGCTAAAGAAGTAATCAATAAATATTTTGCCAAGTTAGGTTTAGAAATCCGAGTAGACCCAATAAGTTTTAGCCCTGAGCAGCATGTCGGCCCTACTAGAATGCGAAGTATTATCAATGAAATAGCAGAGCAAAATAACATATGCAGGCTTGCCCATCTTGAAATCATCAAAGGAGCAGATGGAGTGCTTGATCGCATGATTCGTCATCAAGCTATTTTTACTAAATTGGATATAGAAAAAGCAGTAAAAGAGATTAAAAAAGAAGCAGAAAAGCAAAAACTAATAAGGGAAATATTAAATTCAGATAGGCTGATAAAACTATATAATGAAGATGGCACGGATACTAAATACTATACTACTAAAGGCGTGCGGGATGAAGAATTAAGGATACTAAGAATAGCAGATAAGGTAAATAGCCAGATTCATTTTAATAACGTTATTAAGCTTAAAAGTGCTATCGATAATCTTGCAAGTGTTAATGAAGCACAAAGAGCAAGTCTACAGCATATTTTAATTAATAATCAAGGGATTAGGGTCTTGCAAGGTAGAGCCGGCACCGGTAAGTCGCAAGTACTTGCTGAAGCTTATAAAATTGCCACCAATCATGGGCAAAATATTATAGGACTCGCTCCTACTCATAAAGCAGCATCAGAGCTTAAAAGTAAAGGCTACCAGAAGTGTCATACAGTCAAAGGGTTTTTATTTAAATTGTATAATGGTAAAGCTAATCTACCAAGAAATACTACGCTAGTAGTAGATGAAGCAGGAATGGTAGGTAATAGTGATTATTTAGAATTACTAAAAGTAGCAAGGAGTAACAATTGTAATCTGATACTGGCTGGAGATGAGAGACAACTCACTTCCGTTGAGCGAGGAGGAATGTTTGCAGTATTGGCTAGTAAATTTGGCTCATATGAGTTAAGTAGCATTAGAAGACAAAATAAAGTATGGGCAAGAGAAATGGCTTCATGCTTTGCAAAATCAGATATTGCCGGTGGTCTGCGTTTACTTGCACAGCATAAATGTTTAAAGATTGATCATACGCTAGAAGAATCAATGGCAAGACTAATTAATGATTGGAGTAACAGCAAATTTGCTCTAAATGAGCGTTTAATAATTACCATGCGTAATGTTGAAGTAGATAGTATTAATCAAGGGATCAGGGAGTTATTAAAAGCTAAAGGCTTGCTTACCGGTAAAGAATATAGACACTATCTATCATCTGAAAAGTACGAAGATTATATGGCAGGAGATCGTATTTTGTTTAAAAGTACTAATAAAGATTTACAAATAGATAATGGTGAATTTGCTACAATTACTTCAGTAAGTAACGATAAATTTATCACTAAAACAGATAATGGCAAAGAAATAGAATTTAATCCTCAAGATGTAAGCTTTAAACATGGCTATGCATCTACAGTATATAAGGCTCAAGGAGCCTCAATTAAAGATGTCTATGTATTACATAATCTAGCAGGAAATAGCAGAAATTCTTATGTAGCCATGACAAGGCACATAGAAGAGGTAAAACTTTACTATAATAGGAAGGCTACCAGGAATATGGCCAGTTTAATATCGCAACTTAGCAAAATAGATAATAGGCTATCTAGCATTAATTTTAAAACTTTAGAAGAATTAGTAGCGATTCAAGATCAAAAAAATAAGAGTCCTAATATTATAGATAAAGTAGGTAATTGGTTTAAAGGGGTAGTAGAAGATATTAAGGATAGATTACACAGTAATGATAACTATTATCACTTAAGAGTGAAGTTAGAGCCACCTGCTAAAGTAGCAGATATCCTAGGAAGTACTAGCACAAATCTTGCCACAAGCCATAAAGCCCAAGAAGAGCGAAAAAGCTCTTCTTATAACCTTACGAATTGTAATAAACAAGATACAACAATCAGTGTTAAGTTACAAGAGGATATTATGGCCAAGAATAAAATAGATTATAATTCTATTAATAAACAAAAAGCAGTAGAATTAAAGCAACGATTATCATTTAAAGCGGAAGAAATAGGTAGAAATTTGCTAGGCAGTCCAAACAAGCATTTATCAAATAGTCAAGTGTTACGCTGGGAGAAAGATGGCAAAATAGTGATGAGGATAGGTGGCAGTAAAGCTGGCAGATGGTATGATTTTAGTAAAGGAGAGGGAGGAGATTTATTTACCTTAGTACAAAGAGAAAAAAATTGTGATTTTGTAGAAGCTAAGAAATATTTACAAGATATGGTTGGTATATCAAACAATAGCAAGTTATTAGAAGATAAGATAAGAGAGCAATTTGACCAAAAAGTTAAGAATCAAGATCAACAAGCGAAATATGCTGAAATATCTAAGAGGCTATCAGTAAATAAGTGTTAACAAATCAGTTTATTAAGCATTAACGGAGGCGTTACGCGCTCCGACAATAGAGACACATTTTTTATATCCAAGTAATTCAATATTACCTTTATAGCTTAGTATCGGCGGGGGGTCATAAATTTCAAGTAACAATTTTGAATATTCAGGAGATTTATAAGTAATAATTTTCGCGTTATTCTTCTCTAAAAGTTCTAATTCTTTTTCTGCATCACTTTGAGAAAAAACTTTAATCGGTTTTGAGCGTCCGCCGCGAACCGAAAAATCTTTAATATTTTCTATTGCAGTACTCGCATCACCGAATAATTTTATCAAACTGAAAAAAGTTCTAGAACCGACATTTTCACTTCTAATTAGCCGTAAAATATTAATTGTCTCAAAACTGTAAGGTGTTTGGGATTTTTCTCCAAAAAATAACTCTTTAAGCATTATTTAAACGATACTTTAACTTTATTGATAATTAATTGGTATATTAAGCAAAGCGTTTAGATGTCATGCCGTGGTCAAGCCGACGGCTCGATCTTATCCCGTCATTGCGAGCCGCGGTAGGCGTTGTTGCATGGCTCAAATTTTTGATGTCATTCCCCCCCGAAAGCGGGAATCCAGCTTTTTCTTTTGTCATGCTGAACTTGTTTCAGCATCTCTTAAATAGTAGCTCCTGAAATAAATTCAGGATGACTTTTTTGTATTTTCTAGATTCCCGCCTACGCGGGAATGACATAGGACACTTTTTTAGAGCCATGCAACAAAGCCGGCTTGATCACGGCATCCAGGAAAATAAAGCCATATTAGACTTATTTTGAATCTTTTTATGATATTATAAGCTGGACTGAAGTGGTCGTAGCCACGGAATGACAGAATTTTTACCTCTTTATTTAAACGTTCGTACAGTAGTGGGTCAAGCCACGGTATGACATATATCCAATTCTCGAAAGATGAGTAGTATAGTTACAACTTCTCCGCATGAGAACCTAAATAATGCGCAATTCCTTGATGTGACGGAGTAATTGCTTCCCCTCCTTTACGCCATCCGGCAGGACAAACTTCACCGTGTTGCTGGAAGTGAGTTAAAGCGTCAATAACTCTTAGTACTTCATCAACATCACGACCGAGAGGTAAGTCGTTAACTAGCATATGACGCACTATAAAATCTTCGTCAATTAAAAAAGTTCCGCGCAGCGAAATACCGTCTTCATTCAAAACATTATATAGTGAAGAAATATTTTTCTTAAGATCGGAAACCATAGGGATTTGAATCTGTCCGACTCCGCCTTTATTATGAGGGGTGTTTTTCCAAGCTAAATGAGCAAAATGGGAATCAACGCTTACCGCTACTATTCTAGTATGTCGTTCTGTAAAATCACCGAGTCTATTGTGGAATGCGATAATTTCCGACGGACAAACAAAAGTAAAATCAAGCGGATAAAAAAATATTACTAATTTATGACCTTTTGCATAATGGCTAAGGGTAAATTCATTTTCTATATTATTATCCGGCATAATAGCTTTTGCCGTAAAATCCGGAGCAGTTTTACCAATAAATACTTGCATATTATATGTCCTTATAAATGTTATAAAATACGTTTGTATGATATATAAGATAATTAATTATTACAACAGTAAATTTTTACCCTAACATGGACTTCTAACTAAATATAGAGAGATGTCTACTGCAACAAGGCCCCGCGCAGGCGGAGCGTTGTTGCATGGCTACCAGAGTCGTCATGGCGAGGCGCCTCTTGGCGCCGTGGCCATCTAAGTATAAACATATTTTTATACTAAACTCGTTTAGTATTCTAATTAAATCCCTCATTATATTCGGGATAACCTGGATGGCCACAGCCACTTCGTGGCTTCGCCATGACGGATTTTTATTACTTTTTGAGCCATGCAACAACACCCGAAGCAATACCCGCGTGGATAGGCTAAAGCGTGTTCTATGTCATTCCCGTTTTCACGGGAATTACAATCTCTTCAAGTATAAAGATTTACTTATCCGCTTTCTTTTCGGTGGGTATTTTTAATTGATTAAAAATACTTAATGCTCCGGTTATAAAGCTGCTCGGCTCCGAAAGGTTAGCCGGTAAAATTACGGTATTAGTATCTTTAGCTAAATTACTAAAAGCGCTAATATACTGCTCTGCTATCTTTAGCGATACGGCTTCACTGCCGCCGGTTTTCTGCACCGCAGACGCAACAATTTCAATACTTTTTGCCGTAGCGGTAGCAACCAATCCGATCGCTTCCGCTTCACCTTTTGCCCTATTGACTTGATCGATATAAGAAGCTTCGGAATTTAAAACAATTTGCGCTTTCTCTCCTTCGGCATGGTTAATTTTTGCTTGTCTATTGCCTTCGGAATCTAAAATTTGCGCTCGTTTCTGACGCTCTGCAGCTACTTGCAATTCCATAGCCTTAAGTATCGTTTGAGGCGGTTGGATATCCTTAATCTCATAGCGCATACATTGTATTCCCCAATTTACGGCAGCTTGATTAATGGCAGCAACGATTGCAACATTTAAGGTTTCTCTCTCTTCAAAAGTCCTATCTAACGGTAATTTACCGATTTCCGACCGCATAGTAGTTTGAGCAAGCTGGGTGATTGCGTAATAAGGATTATTAACGCCGTAAGAAGCCGCCATCGGATCAATAATTTTCACATACAAAACCCCGTCAATAGATAATGTTACGTTATCATTGGAAATAGCCGTTTGCGCCGTAACATCTATTGCTTCTTCTTTTAAAGTATGTTTATAAGCTACTCTTTGAATTACAGGTATTAAAAGATTTAAACCGGGTTGCAAGACTTTATCGAATTTCCCTAATTTTTCCACAACCCATGCTTGTTGTTGAGGAACGACTTTTACCATTTGCACTATAACTAAAATAGCTATAATACTAAAAACTAATAATAAATATTCCATTTGATGATCCTTTTTAAGTTAATTTTGTTTCGTCATTGCGAGGAGGTACGTAGTACCGACGCGGCAATCTAGAAAATAATAGTCATACTGAATTTATTTCAGGATCTTTTTCAAGAGATGCTGAAACAAGTTCAGCATGACAAAAACTAGATTGCCGAGGAGCCTCGCGGCTCCTCGCAAGGCATTGTTGCGTGGATGGTTAAAATCGCTTAAAACTTGTCATGCCGTGACCAAGCCGGCTTTGTTGCATGGCTCAAATTTTTGATGTCATTCCCGCGCAGGCGGGAATCCAGAAAAATTATAGTCATCCTGAATTTATTTCAGGATCTGTTAAAGAGATGCTGAAACAAGTTCAGCATGACAAAGAAAAGCCTGGATTCCCGCCTGCGCGGGAATGACATACGGCACTTATTTTAGAGCCATGCAACAACGCCTAAAAACGGGAATGACATAGAACACGCTGTAACCAATCCACGCAACAACACCTCCCTACCCCTCACTTTCCGGCAACTTGACTTCCGTCCCGTCATCGACTTTGGTCATACCTTCCGCTACTATTAAATCCCCTTCATGAATATCTTTTGAAGTGATTTCAATTAAGCCGTTAGTTCGCGAGCCGATTTCTACATATAGTTGTTTTACTATATTATTATCTATCTTGTAAATAAAATTACCTTGATTATTTCTTTGTATACATTGCTCCGGCACGGCTAAATTTTTATGCGGGTTGATAATAAGCGTAACATTTACATAACTATTATGCATCATTTTATTGTTAGCCGGTAACATTATTTTAGCATCCATAGTGCCGTTATCGGATAAATACCCGGAAACCGAGGAAATTTTTCCTTTAATCTCTTCACTAAGAGGAGTAGCTTGGTTGTCTTTACCGTCTGTTTTACCGACCGTTATTGTCGCTTCGGTATCATTTGATACTTTTCCGTATAACGATTCAGGCAACTCAATAAAAATACTTTGAGTTCCCTCTCCTTCAACGATACTAAAAAGATAATCGCCTTGCTTTATATTGTCTCCCGGTTTTGGTTTAATCACTCCTATTTTACCGTCAAAAGGCGCCGTAATTAACATATCATTATAGGTTTTTACCGCTTTAGAATAATTAAATCTGGCATCCTCAAAATCACTTTTAGATCTTTCTAACTCTTCGGAACTAATAAATTTTTTAGCAAATAATGTTTTATTTCTAGTATAATTATCTTGTTTAGTATTTAACAAAGCTTCGGCATTCATTTTGGTTGTTTCCGCTATATTCTTATCGATTATAAATAACACTTCTCCTTTATTTACCTTATTCCCTTGACTTGACGATACTATTTCCAGCTTACCGGCGACATTCGCATAATAATCACGACTATTATCGTTTTTGCATTGTCCGACCACATTAAATACGTCAAAAAGATCAGTCGTTTGAACCTTAGCAGCTATTACTCCTACCGCATTTGATTTTACCGACTTAGCAGCTGCAGCAGATAGAGAAACCACCGTCACAATTAAGAAAATAGTAAATTTATTGTACATGTAATGCTAGCTCCTTATCGGTTAACCAACGATATTCTTTTTCCAAAATCTCAAATCTAATCTTTTCAAGCTGTTCATCTAAATCAGGTTCAGGCACGATAGCCGAGCCGGTAAATTCAAATCCGTGATAATTAATTTGTAAATCATTACATGTTTTTTGTAATGATTCTAGATTTTCTAAAATATCATCGATAAATATTATTGATTTAGGGTAATAATTCTTTTCACGTAAAACATATTCAAGCACGCTTCCTTTATCATATTCAGCCGTAAATATTATTCCATCTTTTAAAGTTGGAATGCCGTAACCTACATCAAATTCTTTTATTAAAATTTCATCTGTTATCGGCGTTAATTCCATAAAATTCACTTCTAGATCATTTAATTCTTTAATACGCCACTCTACCATATCTTTAATAACACCGAATTTTCCGGTCGGTAGTTTAGTTAAAGCCATGGTCGAAATTTTATTTTGTTTTAATTTCTCAAATATCTCAAGAATATCGGGATTAACAAAGCGTGCTTTTCGCTCTTTTAAAATGATGCTAAGCAATAATTCACACTGCTCTTTTGATAGTCGTTTTTCAATACCGGCCAATAATTCCTTTCTATAATTATGTGTTAATCTATACTCATCCGTATCCATAACTACGACGTCATCTACGTCAAATAGTACTAAGCTTTCACGATTCGCTTGCTCAACTTCTTCCATAATTTCTTTAAAATCATGTATTTTGGTTATTGTTGTAAAATTAGATTGATTCATAAAATATTTTTAAGTTTAATTTAGTTAGTTATTTTAATTACTTCCTCAAGGGAATTGACGATTATTTTTAAGTCTTCTTCTCTCGAAAGTTTATGATTTCCGTCTTTTATAAGTTTCATTACCATTTTTTTACTTACTATTTTTTCCAATAATTTAATAGAAATATTATAAGGCACATCCTCATCAAGCATTCCGTGAATTAAATGAATAGGAATATTTATATCAATATTATCACGCGTTAATAATAAATGCTTTTTTGCTTCTAATATTAAATTATAGCTTATCGGATATTTATCTCGGCAATTCCGCCCGCTTATTTCAAGCAAACCTTCTTGTTGCATTTTAGTTTTATCTTCTTTCGATAAATTTTGCCAAATATCTTCGGTAAAGTCAGCCGCCGGCGCTAAACAAATCAAAGCTTTTATCTTGGCTTTTATTTTGCTTGGAAAATTCAAAGCGGCAAGTATGCCTAACCATCCTCCCATGCTCGAACCGATTAAAATAACTTTATCGTCTATCAATTTATCTAACACTAACTCAAGCCCCGAAAGCCATGAGCCGATCGTCTGATTTACAAAATTTCCCGATGCATTGCCGTGACCGAAATTATCGAAGGTGATAAAATTATAATTATTTTTTTTACAATAATCCATTAAATAAAGAGCTTTTTCTCCGCTCATATTGGACATTAATCCATGTAAAAAAATTACAGACGGAACATTTTTATCGGTAATTTTATAATTATTATAGACAACAAACCCCTCTTGTGGTGTATAATATAATTTATTCATTACAATAATATAGTTTAATGTCTTCATCAGACTCAACTAAACGATACAATAAATATACTATTTTACAAGTAGTTCCTGCTCTAGTTTCAGGCGGAGTGGAGAGAGGTACGATAGAAGTCGCAAAACATCTTAAGCTACTCGGTCATACCCCGATCGTTATTTCTGCCGGCGGTACCTTGGTTAAAGAATTAGACAATAACGATATCTTGCATATTTACGTGAATAGCGCTACTAAAAATCCTTTTATGATTTGGCGTAATGCAAAAATAATAGCAGACATAATTAAAAAATATAAGGTGGATTTAATACATACTAGGTCGCGAGCACCGGCTTGGAGTTCTTACTTGGCGGCAAAAGCAACTAATACTAAATTCATAACCACTTTTCACGGTATTTATAATATTTCCAATTCGCTTAAAAAATATTATAATAGCATCATGCTTAAGGGCGAAAAAATTATCGCCGTTTCTAATTTCGTAAAAAAACATTTATTAGAAAATTATAAAGTTGATGAAGATAAAATTGAGGTAATTGATCGCGGAGTAAATTGCGATTATTTTGATCCGACGAATCTTACTCAAGAAAAGCTCACGAAATGCCGAGAAAAATACGGCGCCCCTAGCAACGTTCCTATAATATTATTACCTTCTCGTATGACGAGCTGGAAAGGTCACCTTGTTTTAGTAGAGGCATTAAGTAAATTAAAACATCGAGATTTTTATTGTTTAATGGTTGGAGATTTGTCTAGGCATCCTAATTTTACCAATCGAGTAAAAGAACTTATCACTAATTTAAAATTACAAAATAAAATTCAAATTTTCGGTAATGATTCCGATATAATACATTTATACGGCATTTCGGATATAATTATATCTGCCTCAATTGAACCCGAAGCTTTTGGTCGCACTATTATTGAAGGTCAGGCTATGGAAAAACTTGTTATTGCCACTAATATCGGCGGAGCGGTTGAAACAATAAGCGATAATATAACAGGTTTTCACGTCAAACCGAATGATGCCGATGATTTAGCCCAAAAAATTGATTATTGTTTATCCATCCTTAATACCGATGAAGCTAAAAAAATTGAAGAAGCAGCAAGACATACTGTAATTAATGATTTTTCTCTTGATTTGATGCTCCGAAAAAATTTAGAATTATATAAAGAAGTCCTAAAATAAATTTTTTTTTGTTTTATCTATATATTCAAAACAGCTTTTTTATAACAATTTTAACCTCCGCAAGCAATGTTTCCTCGAATCATTTTTTTAAAATTATAGACTCTATTACATAAATAACTTTTAAAAACTTCTCTTTTGTAATAGAATATTATTATCATTTTTAAATATTTTGAGAGTAAAACATCAATGTCCGCTCAAATAATCGAGTTATTAATTTTTGCAGGTATCGCTTTTTTTATTATTAATAAGCTAATTACTACGCTTGGCTCTACTTCCGACGACGATCCGACTAAAAACAAATCATATTTCGGCGAGCCGCCTGTTAAAGACGTTACTTATACTTCAAAAAATTCAAATGATTCTGCTAAAAAAACTGAACCGACTGCCGAAGATTTAAAAGCTTTAGACGGTTTGATAGTCGAGCAAAATCTAACGCCGGTCGTTGACGGTATGGAAATGCTACAAAAACGCCTTAGATCATTTAGACCGGTTAGTTTTATAAATAATGCCAAAGCAGCGTTTCAAATGATTATTGAAGCAGTAACTAATAAGCAAAAAGATGAGCTATCACAGTTAATAGATAAAAGATTTTTAGAAAAATTTGAAGAAATAGCACCAAGTTACGGGGATTTTATAGATTCAACTAGTTTAAACGCACAATTTTCCGAGATTTATATGTTCGGTAATAATGTTTTTATTAAGCTATTATTTCAAGGCAAAAATGTTGTTGATAAGCTTGAAAACCTTAAAGAAGAATGGACATTTACCCGCAGCACCAACACTAGCGACGTAGATTGGTTTTTAAGTAACGTTGAAAGAGTGTAATTTGGTATAGCATAAAGGACTGTCATACCGTGGTCAAGCCTACTAGTGTACGAACGTTAAGAAAAAGGCTGTGTCATGCCGTGACTTGACCGGCTTTGTTGCATGGATCAAATTTTTGATGTCATTCCCGCGAAAGCGGGAATCCAGAAAAATTATAGTCATCCTGAATTTATTTCAGGATCTGTTAAAGAGATGCTGAAACAAGTTCAGCATGACAAAGAAAAGCCTGGATTCCCGCCTACGCGGGAATGACATACGACACTTTTTTAGAGCCGTGCAACAAAGCCCCACCGTCGGCACTTTGTGCCTCCTCTCAATGACGGTGTTTTTATAACAAATAATTTAGTCTTTATGCATTTTTCCCGTATTATCGGTACTATATTAACAATATTTTCTATTATTTTTATGTTTCAAACCCAAGCTCAAGCTAAAATAATTGCTAAAAATGATAATAATACACTAATTCCCCGGCAAGTTTTATTCGGTAATCCTGATAAAATGAGAGTTTCTTTAACCCATGACGGTAAATATATTGCTTATATCGCGCCAAAAGACGGCGTACTAAATATTTGGCTAGCACCTTCAGATGACTTAAGTAAAGCAGAAGTAATAACCAATGATAAGGAACGCGGTATTAGATCATATTCCATAGCCTATAATAATAAAAATATTTTATACTCCCAAGATTATAAGGGAGATGAAAATTTTCGTATTTATAGCTATAATATCGAGACCAAAGAAACAAAGCTTATTACGCCTAAAAGTAAAGTATTAGCCTTTATTTTAGGAATTAGTCATAAGCTCCCTAACGAGATATTAATTGCCTTAAATGATCGAGACCCTAAATATTTCGATGTTTATAAATTAAATCTTAATAGTTTAGAAAAAGAACTAATATTCAAAAACGAAAAATTTACCGGCTTCACGGTTGACGATGACTTACAAATAAGATTCGGGGAGCTATTAGATGAAAACAGCAATACCGAATATCACGAACTGAAAAACGGCGAATGGAAGTTATTTACTAAAATATCTATGGAAGATTCCTTTAATACTTCTTTTCTTGGCTTTGACGCTAGCGGCGATATTCTTTACATACTTGACGGACGCGATCGTAACACCTCAGCACTCAAATCTTTAAACTTAACTACCGGTAAGACGGAGTTAATCGCTGAAGACGATAAAGCAGATGTCGGAATATTCGCCGTGCATCCGACTAAAGGAACTCCTCAAGCGGTAGCAGTTAATTATGAAAGAGTTTCTTATAAAATTTTAGATAATTCAATTAAAGAAGATATTGAGTATTTACAAAATATCGATCGTGGAGACTTAATTATCAATAGCCGAACACTTGACGATAAGATGTGGTTAGTTGCTTATTTAAGCGACAATGCCCCGGTAAAATATTACAAATATAACCGTGAAAAGAAAAAAGCCGAATTTTTATTTTCCAACCGTAAGGCCCTTGAACAATATAACTTAGCTAAGATGATACCGGTAATTATTAAGTCACGAGACGAGTTGGATTTAGTTAGCTATATCACTTTTCCGAATGACGTTCAGCTTGATAAAGATAATATACCGGGTAAAACATTACCGTTAATAATTAACGTACATGGCGGACCATGGGCGCGTGATAGTTGGGGATATGATCCGGAACATCAATGGCTGGCGAATCGTGGTTATGCGGTGCTTAGCATAAATTACCGAGGCTCTACCGGTTTCGGCAAAAATTTTCTTAATGCCGGCAATTTAGAATATGGTCGTAAAATGCACGACGATCTCATTGACGGCGTGAATTGGGCGATTAAAAATAATATAGCCGATCCCGATAAAATCGCTATTATGGGCGGAAGCTACGGAGGCTACGCCACACTCGTCGGTATGACCATGACGCCTAGCGTATTTGCTTGCGGTGTCGACGTGGTCGGCATGTCTAATTTATTAACTCACGTAGAAACTAAAGCACCTTACGTAATCCCTCTTCTTAGTATTTATAAAACAAGAATCGGTCCATGGGATACCGAAGAAGAAAAAGAATTTTTAAGACAAAGATCACCGATAAACTTTATCGACAATATTAAAAAACCGCTTTTTATTGCTCAAGGAGCTCACGACCCACGCGTAGTACAAGCGGAATCCGATCAAATAGTAAAAGCTATGCAGGCTAGAAAAATTCCGGTGATTTATGCACTTTATAAAGATGAAGGACACGGCTTTGCCAGACCGGCAAATAGATTATCATATTATGCTTTAGCCGAACAATTTTTAGCTAAAATTTTGAAAGGGAGAAAAGAGCATATAGGCACAGATTTAAAAGGCTCTAACCTAATATTAAACGATAAAGAAAATTTTAGCGGTGAGACGGCAGAAAAAATTATTGACGAGGCTATTAGGTAAGTAACGTTAGTACTGTCATTCCGTGGTCGTAGCGGCTTTGTTGCATGGATGGTTAAAAACGCCCTCGGTGTCATTCCCGCGCAGGCGGGAATCCAGAAAAATTATAGTCATCCTGAATTTATTTCAGGATCTGTTAAAGAGATGCTGAAACAAGTTCAGCATGACAAAGAAAAGACTGGATTCCCGCCTACGCGGGAATGACATAAAAGGACGCAGGGAATGATATCAAAGCAAGCAACACCTTCGCAGGAATGACATTAAAATTTTGAGGCTATCATGATAATCAAAAATACTGAAAATTCGTACGGCTTAATTACCAAGCTCTTTCATTGGATAATGACTGTTATAATTATCATAATGATTATTGTCGGGTTTGTGATGGGTGACCTTGCAGATCAACAACAGAACCTACAGCTTTATGCCCTTCATAAAGCAACAGGCATATTAGTATTATCGTTAGTAATAGTAAGGTTGTTATGGAAGTTTTATAACGCTTCCGTCGCCTTACCTCTTGATTTACCGAATTGGCAAAAAAAAGCCGCAACAATCAATATTAACTTATTATATATTTTGATGTTGATTATGCCCGTTAGCGGCTTTCTTATGACGATCCTAGCAAATCACGATATCGATTTTTACGGATTATTTACTATTAAATCATTCATGCAAGATAAACAAACAGCAAAAATCTTCAAAAAAATTCATGAAAGCTGCGCCCTTATATTCTCGGCTTTAATCATTCTTCATATTTTAGCTGCTCTTTATCATCATTTTATTAGGAAAGATAACGTTCTTAAAAGGATGTGGATAGGAAGCAGCTAGGAATTAAAGTAGATTAATGTCATTCCCGCGTGGCGTTGTTGCATGGATGGTTAAAATCGCTTAAAACTTGTCATACCGTGGTCAAGCCGGCTTTGTTGCATGGCTCGATAAAGCGGCAGTATGTCATTCCCGTGAAAACGGGAAGCTAGAAAAATTATAGTCATCCTGAATTTATTTCAGGATCTGTTAAAGAGATGCTGAAACAAGTTCAGCATGACAAAGAAAAGCCTGGATTCCCGTTTGCACGGGAATGACATAGAACATGCTTTAACCTATCCTCTTCAACATTATTTTTGCTGCTTTTATTCCTGATTCTCTAGAGTTTTTTATAGTAGTAATTTCAGTATGGAAAACCATTTTACTACCCTCTACACTACCTAACATATAGTCGGTTTTAATTTTCTCTTCTCCTTGATAAGTAGAATAAGCAGCTACGGGCGTGCGACAATTTGCATCTAAATACTCTAAAAATGCTCGCTCAGGCTTTATTAATTCCGAGGTTGGCAAATGATTAATTTTCCTACATATCTCAAGCATCTTGTTATTTTCTTCTAGGGTTTCTACCGCAATAACCCCTTGCCCTATAGCGGGGAGCATTTGCCTGATATCAATTAAATTACAATATTCGGGATTAAAGCATTCAAACCTTGCAAGCCCGGCATAGGCTAAAATCGTTGCATCAACTTCTTTATTCATTAATTTTCTGATTCTTGAATCTATATTTCCACGAAAAGTTACTATCTGCAAATCCGGTCTTATTTTTTGCAAAAACGCTTTTCTTCGAGGTGACGACGTACCTACTATTGCATGTTGCGGCAACTCTTCAATTGATTTGTACCGCGTGCAAATAAAAGCATCTCTTGGGTCTTCTCGCTCTAACACGGCAGCAATTATTAACCCTTGCGGTATTCTTCCGGGTACGTCTTTTAAAGAATGAACGGCTAAATCTATTTTTTTATCTAACAATGCTTGCTCTATTTCCTTTAAAAATAAAGCCTTACCGCCAATGTCATACAGAGCTTTATCTTGAATTAAATCCCCGCCGGTTACGATATGGATTATTTCACAATCAATAGCTGGAAAGTTGAGCTTTATTTGCTCAACCACTAGATTAGTTTGAATTAAGGCTAACGGACTCTTTCTTGTCCCTATTTTAATAAGCTGTTTCATTTAACTACCGATAAGCTGAAATGGGCTAGTAAAATTAAGATAATTACCTTCTATTACCGCTTCATGATTCATTATAAAAGGATGATTTATTTGACCGTGACCGATTCCTAGAGCATGATATGTCGGCAGTTGCGGGATATGATTACGGCAAAAAGCTTCTATAGAAATTGTTTCATTTCCATCGCTATTAGTGAAATCACCGAAAATTATAGCTTTGACATTATCAAACATTCCGGCATTTTTTAGCTGCATTAAATTACGATGAATAGCATAACCTTTTTCATTAACATCTTCCAATATTAAAATTTTCTTATCAAGGTTAGGAGAAAGTTTTGTACCGATCATTTTAGTTAAAACAGTTAAATTACCGCCACTAACTTTTCCTACTATATTATTTTCATTAGGTTTATTAATCGGCATAACTGCTATTTTACTATCTTCGCCCTCAATTATATTTATTATCTCTTGAATATCTTGATTAGTAGAAGGCAATAAGGATGTTAAAACCGAGCCGTGAATACTCGGCATATTATAATATTGATTCAGTAATAAATGCAAAACAGTGATATCACTATAACCTATCAGGATTTTATCACCTGCCATTTTTATATCAAAACACTCCTGGGCAAATTCGCCGCAGCTATACCCTCCACGAAAAGCCCAGATAATTTTAACTTCAGAGTTTTCCATTGCTTCCTTAAACATTCTTAGCCGTTCAGTTTTAGGAGCAGCAAAAAAAGGTAATTCATCTCCGGCAAAAATTTTATCATCTACTAAAACTTTAAACCCTCGCTCTACTAATATCTTTTTTGCTTCCTCTAATCTATTTTCAGCATCACGACAACTGGAAGAAGGGGCTATAATAGAAATAAAGTCTGTTTCTTTGTTAAAGGTAATCATAATTCCAATATTCTCTCATTAAGTAACGTTGTCATGCCGTGGTCAAGCCTGCGTTGTTGCATGGATCGAAATCCTTGTAAAAAAGCACCGTCATTGCGAGGAGGGACGTAGTCCCGACGTGGCAATCCAGAGAAAAAATAGCAAAAAATGCTATGAAACTTATTATTTTCTAGATTGCCGCGCTCCCTTTGGTCGCTCGCAATGACGTTTGGGGTATCCATGCAACAAAGCCGGTCAAGCCCACTACTGTACGAACGTTGAAAAAAGGCTGTGTCATGCCGTGACTTGATCACGGCATCCAGGAAAATAAAGCCATATTAGACTTATTTTAGAATCTTTTTATGATATTATAAGCCGGATTCCGTGGTCGTAGCCACGGAATGACAGAATTTTTACCTCTTTATTTAAACGTTCGTACAGTAGTGGGTCAAGCCTGCGTTGTTGCATGGATCGAAATCCTTGTAAAAAAGCACCGTCATTGCGAGGAGGGACGTAGTCCCGACGTGGCAATCCAGAGAAAAAATAGCAAAAAATGCTATGAAACTTATTATTTTCTAGATTGCCGCGCTCCCTTTGGTCGCTCGCAATGACGTTTGGGGTATCTATGCAACAACGCCGGCTTGACCACGGTATGACAGCACACGCAAAACAGCTAAAACGGCAACGTAAAAATAAAACTCGTCTTACCTTTGCTATCATTTTCTGCCCAAATTTTACCGCCGTGTAATTCTATTACTTTCTTACATAACGCAAGCCCTACTCCTCTTCCTCCTGCCGTGGTACGAGTCTTTGAGCTGACGACGAACACCCCGAATATACTTTTCAACTCTTCTTTAGGGACTCCTATTCCACTATCTTTTATGCTAAATAAAATGCCGAATTCTGTTTTTTCTAAGGTAATTTTTATAATACCCTCATTACTATAAGTAATTGCATTAATAATTAAATTATCAAATGTATGTTTGATATAATGAAGGTCACCCTTAAATATAATATTATCATCAATCTCAAAAACAAAATTTAACTCTTTGTTATTTAAATATAATTTTCGACAAACTTTAATTCTCTCATATAAAAGCTCGCTTAAATTTAAATTTTTCTTATGCAAATGATAACTAAGCGTCGATAATTTAGAAAAATCTAAGATATTATTCATTAAGCTATTTAACCGAATAGAGCTTTTAGCAATTATTTCTATCGCCTTGCGCCGCTGCTTATCGTCAAATTTGTCATATTTTTCCCATAAAGTTTCCCCTAAACTAATAATGCCGGTTAAAGGTGTATGGATTTCATGGTTTATATTACGTAAAAATTCATGTTTTAAATCTAATAATTTTTCTAATTCTTCTTCCCTATAACTTACCTGTTTTTCTAAATGAGTATTTTGTGACTCAATTAATTGATGCTGCTCCTGTTTCGGTTTTAAAAAAATTATTAACAGACTACTAAATAACGTTAGCAAATATATTATCTCTGCTTGCAGATTATACTCATCAATTAATAACTTTTCTTTCATAAAATATTTATAAAATTCAACGCCGGCAAAGACACCGCTTATAGTCATAATTAAAGTAATATGCCATCTAAATAGGGTCGCGACTATTATTAAATTAATCATAAAAATCATCACTTCTAATTTATGGAAATTACTAGTGATAACAAGTAAACCGGCAAAAAATATTAAGATAACAAATATGCCGATAAACCAGAAAAATGCTATAATATTTTCTTTTTTAAATCTTACCGGCCATAACGGATAAGTTATAAGAATCGTTGAAACGGCAAGCACACAGTGATAAATAAAATTATATATCTCTAAATGATTTTTTATTTTACCGGCAGGAGTGGTATATAAAGAGGAAAAAATAGACGCAACAATAAATACACCGACATAGCTATAAGTAATTTCTTGTTTAGGCAGCGTATTTCGCCAAAATTTAAAAATGTTAAATGTTCTTGCTAAACTATATAATTTTATTAATTGACGTTTTCGCTCCAACCTTAATATTTTTAATGCTAAAGGCAACTCGAAAGAATTAAATCCACCGGGCTGCTTCAAAATATAATGACTACCGATAAAAAATATTACATTCGCGAGCGTTGCCGGTAATATTGCATATATGCCGGTAAATTCTCTTAAAGAAAATAAATACCATAATAAGTTAGTTATTATTGCAGCAGCCATGCCGATAAAAAAGGATTTAGCAGTCGAGCGAAAACCGAATATTAACAAAATTAACGGCATAGTAACTAACGGCGCATAAAAGCCGGTTACAATCAAAAATAGATTTACTAAATTTTTCGTATAAAGCGATAAAATAAAACCTAATATACCGACAATAATTGCCGTTATATAAGAAAAAGCTAGCGGAAATTTTTTAGCTAAATCGTTTGAAAAAGTCACGGTAGCAACATTAATATAAGAATTAGTACTTGATATTATCATCGCCATAATTCCGCCGACTATTAACCCCTTAAACCCCGTATAGCTTTTAATAATTTGCAAAAATAATATATTCGGCTCAATATTCGGAGCTTGGGACAATAATAACATGGCAATCCAAATAAACAGTGCCGATAAGCAAAAACATATTATAACGGCAATGAAAAAAGAGTTCGATATTTGCCTCGTGTCTTTTGCCATTAAAATTCGTTGAAAAATTGACGGACCGAGGGACGGAATAGAAAAATATACAAAAATACTTAGTGACATCCAAAATTTAGGACTTTTATAACTAAATAACTCGTGAAAATCAACCATATGGCTTTGCACAACCGAGTTAACCGTAATATTTGGATCACTAAAAACATTCCAAGCTATCACCCCGATAACCGGTATAACGGCACTATAAGTAAAAAACTGTACGGCATCGGTAAAAGTCACCGATCTTATACCGCCAAAAGCCGAATAACTTATTATTACGGCAGCCATAAGTAAATCTACGTAAAAATTTGAAATATTAAAAAATAACTCCAATATTAGACTAGCTACATGGAATTGCATGGCAATCTTGCCGATAACCGTTAATATACTCGATATAGCCGTAATAACTCGCGCTTTATTGCCGTAGATATTACCCATTATTTCTGCCACTGACAACGCTCCTAGGAATCTTTCCAGGCGAGGAGCTAAAAAGTAACTAATCAACAACCAACTAACAACGCCGCCAACTATACTCGGTATTAGGTAAAATAGTCCTTCCGTATAGACTCTTGAGCTATCTACTAAAAAACTACTGCTACCGATCCACGTAGCAATAAGCGTTGCAACTATGGTACCTGTGGAAAAATTTCTTTTTCCTATAGCATATTCCCGAATATTTTTTATTCCTTTAATATTAAGGAATCCTATTACTATATTAACGACTAAAAAACCGATAAAAATGATAACATCTATATTGGAATGTAAAAATGTCATAAGTTATGTATTTTATTTATAGTAATTTTTCATTCCCGCCTTCACGCATAAATGTTAATTTAAGCGGTAAAGGTCCATAAAGTCCGTCATTGCGAGGAGGCAATGTCCGCGTGGATGGTTAAAACCGCTTAAAACTTGTCATACCGGCCCCTCCACGGTATCCGGAAAAAGCCTTAATAAAAAGACTGGATGCCGTGGTCAAGCAACTAGATGACACCGAACGCTTTGCAAAAATTCGAGCCATACAACAACGCTGAGCAACGGCGGGAATGACATATTCTTTGAGACAATTTTTGATCCACGCGGCCAATGCAGCAGGGAAATAACATCACATACTAATTTACTACCTCTTCTATCAAATCACTCAAAAGTCTATGACCTTCTTTTTTTCTTTTCAATAAATTTTTTGACGCTCGTGCTAACATATTACGGTTTTTTATTAGCATTAATATTTTATCGGCTAATTTTACTTCAGAAATGCCTACCTGCTCCATGCACCACCCCGCCCCTGCATCCTCTAGTAATTTTGCATTATAAAATTGATGATTTTCTGACGCTATAGGAAGGGGGATAAAAATAGCCGGCATACCTATATAGGTTAATTCTTCTATAGTAGAGGCTCCGGCTCGTGAAATTACTAAATCCGTATTTTGATATCGGTGAGCGATATCCTCAAAAAATTCTGCCAACTCATAACGAATATTTAATTGCGAATATATTTTTTTAATCTCTACTTGATCATCCTTTGCCGCCTGTTGGGTAATATGTAATTTTAATTCCGGATGTTTTTGTATTAAAAATTTTATGCTTCTAGGTAGTAATTCAGAAAATATTTTAGCTCCTTGGCTTCCACCGAAAATAAATATTCTGAAGATGTTATCCCCTGCTCTTGAATCCGTCATAGTGAGGCGCTCCTTAGCGCCGTGGCTATCCGGAAAAACATTATCTAATAATACTAGTTTTTCTCTGGATTGCCGCGTCGTGGCTTTGCCACTCCTCGCAATGACGTACTCGTCTATATCTCTAATACTTTCCCTAACTACTCCTCCGGTAATTACAGGTTTGTTTTTTAGGGTATTAGGTAAATTCTTTGTTTGCTCATAAGCTAAAGCAATTTTTGTAGCAAATTTTGCAAAAAACTTATTAACTTTTCCTAAATAAGAATTTTGTTCATGAATTATGATCGGCATCCTTAAATACAAAGCTGCAAACATTGAAGACACAACCGGATACCCTCCAAATCCCACAACAACACTTGCTTTAAGAGTATATAATAGTCTGATAGATTTATAAACACTAGCTAGCAAAGCTATGAAAAACCTAATTTTTTGTAAAGAAGATGTAGGATATCTTTTTAAGTCTATTATATGAAATGTTAATTTGGGAAGCGGTATTATATATTTTTGACATCTAAGATCAGTAATAAGATGCACTTCGTAGCCTCTGCTTATTAATTCTTCGCCAATAGCCGTGGCAGCAAAAAAATGCCCCCCTGTGCCGCCTGCTACTAAAATTATTTTTTTCATAATTAGACCTTTTGCCAAACTCGCTTATTCTCGGGAATTTGAAGGATACACTTTACCTCGAACCATAGCGTACTTTTTCGTACGTGAACCGACTTTGTTGCATGGTTCGATAAAAGCAGCAGTATGTCATTCCCGCGAAGGCGGGAATCCAGAAAGTATTTAAGCGAATTATATAGTAAATTTTTATATAATTTTATTTATTTTAAGTATTTTTTCTAGATTCCCGCCTTTAGCTAGAATGACATCGAAAATTTGAGCCATGCAACAACGCCACGTGAATCCCAACTATGGATAAGTTTTTAAAATAAAAACTTATCCATAGTTCGCGTTATGTGAGGATTCGAGTCTAGGCTCGACGTACAAATTACCAGAAGAAATAGAGTTTCGCAAGAGGTCTATTTCAGTATTGTAAAATTTTATATGAAGTCAGAGGAGTTTTATATTTGGTAAAACCAAGCAGCATACCGGTTGCAATCGCTATAGCAAGTGTTGAAGACCCGCCATAGCTAATAAACGGCAGCGTCATACCTTTTGTCGGCAATAAATGCAGTGTGACGCCGATATTAATAATTGACTGTAGACCTAGCTGGGCAATTATCCCGCTTGCGGCAAATTGGATGAATTTATCTTTTTCATTCACCACTTTAACAAAACTTCTAAGCACTATAAAGGCAAATATCCCAATGACGATTAAACAAATAATTGCCCCGAATTCTTCTCCTGCAACCGCAAAAATAAAATCCGTATGTGAATCCGGTAACACTTGTTTTACCGCACCTTCTCCCGGTCCGCGACCATATAAACCGCCATGCTCAAAGGCTCTAAGAGACTTACTAACCTGATAATTTTCGCTACTATCGGGGTCTAAAAAAGAATTGATTCTTTGAGTCACGTGAGGCAGCCAAAAATAGGCAACACTTACCCCTATCAGCCCTATAAAGCTAGTTAGTATAATCCAGAATATCGGCATACCGGCAATAAAAAGCTGAATGCCGAAAACTGCCGTAATCATGACTAACATGCCGAAATCCGGCTGAATAATTAATAATAACGCCACGATAAAATAGAGTATAATACCGACAGAAAAGCTAGGAAAATCTTTTTCAAATTTTAACGATAATATCCAACCTATAACCACCGCAAAGAACGGTTTTATAAATTCCGACGGTTGAATCGATAAGCCCCCAATATTAATCCAGCGAGTAGCCCCTTTTACTTCATAGCCAAAAAATTTAACCAAAACTAGTAATATTATACTAAAAATAAAGCCCAATATGGCAAATCGTTTAAGCCATTTTTTATTAAAACACGAAAATAATACTATAAGACCCGAAGCTACGCTTAAATAAAATATTTGTCGTGAAGAAAAATAATTTTCTTCCAAGCCGATTCTGTTCGCCACCGCCGAACCTGACGTAGTAACTAACATTAGACTAAAAGCAAATAAAATCATTAACGAGATGACGATTTGCTGATCGGTACTACGCCACCATGATTTAATAAAGTTATTAGATATTTGATTATTTTGTGACATTTTGGAGTTTTTAAAAATTTTTATTCCTTTAAGTAATCTTTTAATAAATTAAAGCCGGTAGTATTTTCTATTTTTGCTCTAATAAAGTTATAGTCTATTTGGTTATTTTTTAGTGGTATTGCAATTTTTACATCTTTTAATAATTTTGTATTACTACATTTTCTATAATAAGTAAATTTCCAAGCACTATTTCTTATTGCGGTACATAGAAATATTTTAAAATATAGATTATTATATTCTTCTTTCAATTTCCCCACTAAAACATCAGCATTTGCCGTAAATTTATATGGTTGATAAAATGCACAACAAGAAGAGCCATTAGCAGAAATTGTAATACAATCTATATGAGTAATGTTATTTGGAACATCATAATAACCGATTATACCGTTATTGGATTCAGTTGTAGTTATAACTGGGATATCACCTTCTTTTAAAGAATTAATAGGTGGACATTTACCGCGTTTAATTGATATAAAGAATTCAGAAATATCAAATATTTTTAAGTCTTTTTTATCTTGCTTATTGATTTGCTTAGATTTATGTTTTTCTTGATTAATAAAAGCTTGTAATAAATTTGTAGTAATTTCAAAAGTAGTATTAAAATCGTTGAAAGCCTGTAAATAACTTTCAGGAGCTAAATCATAGCTATTATCATATATATTGAGTTTTGATAGCCCTATTACTTTTTCAATAGCATCAATTTTATTATTTAATAAAATATGTTCTTTGACTTTTTGCTTTACTAATTCAATATTTGAAGGTATATTATCTGATATAACTCTTTTGGCTTTCCTCATGGTATAGCCATCGTCCATTATTGCAAACAATACTTCTTTATTAAAATCATGTGGCTTATGTGCTTCAATTATTATAGCATAAGTTCCTTTTGAGGCAACAGGGTAAAATAGCTCATCAGATAATTTAATAACCGTTTTTACCGTATGCCTATTTAGTAATTCCTTTCTCCATGTTATTTCTCCTTTTCCATCACTTGCTGAAGTAATTGTCGAGGTTGGGACTATAGCAAATAATATTCCCCCTTTAACCATTTGAGAAAGCGCATGATCAATAAATTTATATTCTTCCTCGTTTTCTATTGCAAAGGGAGGATTCATTAATACTTTTGACATAAAAGCTTCCCCTGTGTCTTTTGTAGTTAATAAATCTATTTTTCTATATTCTCCATTTACTTTTCTAAACTTACTATTTAATGTATTGCCCTCATATACATTACTTTTACCATCACCTCTAAATATCATATTAACCAATGCTAAACCCACTATTTCAGCATCTTGCTCTATACCATAAATATGTTTTGTTCTAAATTCACTAATTTGCTCTTCTGAAGCTTTGGATTTCACATAGTCAAAAGCTGAAACTAAAAAACCTCCCGTTCCACAGGTAGGATCAAAAACAAAATCATTATACCCAATATCAATACATTCAACAGCAAATTTTGTTATATGCCTAGGCGTTAAAACAATTCCTATTTCTTTTGCATCATTAGCATACTTTAAAAATATCTCATAAAATTGTCCTAAAATATCTCTACCACTATTAATAGCAGAGCGTATATTTAAATTTTTCAATTCTTGGACTGTGTCGACTAAAGCCTGTCTATGTTTTATATGATTATCTTTTGAAGTCGGCAATTTTAATTCAATTTCTTGTACAAAATTTTCTTTATTATGTTTTGTTAAAATACTATGCACTCTTGCATTTATATCTTTTATTAAAATTGTTGGTTCTTTGCTAATTTTTAGATATTCATCTTCTGCTAAAGCTAAAAGTATAGAAGCAATAACTTTTGCACGGTTTCTTTTATTTATAGCCCCATTATGTAATATATTATTAATCTTATTTGCTTTTTCCAAAAATAATTCATCAGCAATAACTTCTTCATTAATTGAATAATGCTGAATATTAATAATTTTATCAATCATTTCTGGGGTTAAAAAACCTGTTGTTTTATAATCATTTACTTGAATTCTGCACCAATTCTGATTATATAAATAATAAGTCTCAACTAAGAATGAATCTTCTTTATTACCGGCAACTCCACTAATAAAAACACAACTATTTTCCTGAATATCATTAAGCATAGTTGCATAATCTTTAGCTTCATTTACTGCTGTTTCTAATTCTTTATGACCTGCTTTTGCTTCAATAATCCACCATAAATTATTAGCAAGCTTAATTACATTCTCTGGTACTTTTCTTTTTAAAGCCTTTTTTAATATTTCATTTTGTAAAGCTTCATGTTGAGTATATACTTGACCATTACTATTTATACTTGGATTCTTTATATTCCAACCAAGCTCTTTTAAAGAGTTTTGTATAAATGCATATGCTCTAAATTCACTGTTTTTCATAATTAAGACTTTAATTTATTTTTTCCAAACACAACTTAATAAACAACTCCCCGCGCTGTTCAAAATCTTTAAACTGATCGTAAGACGCACAAGCGGGAGCAAGTAATATATTTTTAATCTTCTCCTTATCTTTACAAGCATCTTCATAAGCATTGTTAAAAGCTTGTTCTAAATTCTCACATATTTCAAAATCTACTTTGTTTTTAAGAGTTTTTTCAAAATTTTCCTTAGCTTGTCCAAATAGATAGGCTTTTTTAACGTGAACTAACGAAGATATTATCTTTTCAATCCCCCCTTCTTTAGCTATTCCGCCCGCTAACCAGTAAATATTATCAAGTGCTTTAATTGATTTAGAGGCAGCTTCGGCATTGGTTGCTTTACTATCATTATAAAAACCAACCCGCCCCACACTACCGATATACTGCATCCGATGCGGTAAACCTTGAAATTGTTTTATGGATGAGAGTATTTGCGAAGGCTCAAGGCTCATAGCTCTTGCGACCGCATAGCTTGCTGCAATATTTTCGTAATTATGTAGCCCTTGAAGGTTCTTGTTAAACGGCAAAGTAAAACTCGCCTCGGCAAGGAATTTATCATAAATTTTATCTTTTACAATCGATATTCCTTTATCAAGGATTTTAGTAACCGAAAAAGGAATTAAATTTATATTTTGTTCTTGTTCCAGTTTTAAAAAAATTTCTTTAGAATAATCGTTATCAATGTTAATTATTGCATAATCATCTTTAGCCATGCGGTCAAAAATTTTACATTTAGCGGCAATATAGGAATCCATATTTTTATGCCTATCTAAATGATCGGGCGTAATATTAAGGAGTATTGCTATATTGGCTTTAAAAATTTTTATTAAATCTAGTTGGAAAGAAGATAATTCAAGCACGTAACCCGCTCTACCCGTTCCGGCTTTTAAAGCAGGAAGCCCTATATTGCCGACAGCGGGATAATCAAAACCGTTTAAATTTAAAATATGACTGATTAAGGCAGTGCTAGTGCTTTTACCGTTCGTACCGGTAACGGCAATGAAATTGGAATTTTTAGAATTTTCAAATAATAAATCTATATCCGAAATAATCGGTATGTTATAACGGCTTGCTAACTCGACTATTTCATGATCGAACGGAATACCCGGGCTTAGTATGATTTTATCGCAGCTTTGCCATTTAGAATTTGTTAAATTAGTTAGATATTTTTCTCCGTATAAATCGGTAAATATATCCCTACTATCTTTAGAATCGTCATAAACGATTATTTGTGCTTCCTCTTTCAATACTTCATAAACTGATAGACCGGTTTTACCAAGACCGAAAATACCTATATTTTGTTTTTGCGATGAGGTAATCATTTGATATTATTATTTTTTACCCTTTGATGTCATTCCTACAATGACGCATATGCGTCAGTTTAAGGAACGAGTTTTTAGCAAACCTATTCGAGCCATGCAACAACGCCGGCTTGATCACGGTATGACAGAAAGCTAAACCCTTTGCTTTCGGAATAACTCCCAAAACAATCACTCTATTTCTTGCATTAAAGCTTTCTCACCGTCATTAAATTCTCCTGACGCTTTCGTGCTTGTATTACCGGATATTTGCTGAACAGCCGGAAGCGGTAAATCGTAATGCGGCGGGACTTCTAGCATTTTGCTACGCTGAACTTGATACTCATTCGGTCCCGGCGTTGATATCCCGACAGTTTCTTTAAACTTTTTATTACATGAAGACGTAATTATCAAAATTGTAAATAATAAAAAAATTATACGCACTTAATTACCTTTAAATTAACATTATAAATTAGAATCGTTATGCTTTGCTTGGCGGATTTCTTCTGCCAGAATTTCAATTTGTGCTTTATCATAATCAGCCTTAGCTTTTTCTTCAACAATTTTTTTACTATTATAAAAATCTCTTATTAGCACCAACACCCCAAGCGAAATAAAACTATCTGCCAAATTGAAGATAGGAAAGCTATAATCGTAATAATGAAAATGTATAAAGTCAAATACCGCTCCGCGACTAAATCTATCAATTAAATTCCCGATAGCACCGCCGATTACAAAACTATAACCGGCAAAACCGAGCATAGTAGCAGAGCGGAGCATCATATAATATAAATAACAAACGATAACCGAATTAGTTACTATAAAAAAACCGTTACTATATTGGTAATAATTTCGCAGTAATCCAAAACTAATCCCATAATTCCAGCTATAAACCATATCTAAAAAAGAAGTGAGCTTTAACGTTAACCCCGGTATCCCCCTTAAATTATCAATGAACCACCATTTTGTTACTTGGTCAATAATCGCTAAAGTTATTATTATACGGCTACTGCGGCACAATGTTAGATATAATTTTTTTAATTTCTGAAATAATGGCATATCTATATTTTATTGTGGAGAGGATTTCATTGTTCGTCATGGCGAGGAGGCATTGTTGCGTGGATACCAAAACCGTCATTGCGAGCCGCTGCTAAGCGGCGTGGCAATCTAGAAAATAATAGTCATCCTGAATTTATTTCAGGATCTCTTGCATTAGATGCTGAAACAAGTTCAGCATGACAATGAAAAGCCTGGATTCCCGCTTTCGCGGGAATGACATATTGACGCTTTTATCAAGCCATGCAACCGGCAGTGCCACGGTATGACAATACTTACAAAAACTACCTCACAAAGATACTTCCGCCCTGCTGTCAGTCTTTAATCCCTTATCAAGCTTAACACTCAACGTTTTGATCTCTTTTTTAAACTGATTAAAGCTTGCTAGTTTTTTGCCGTTTAACTCTACACCCGGCGTTGTTTTAACCGACACAGGATTAACATGTTTACCGTCAATTTTAACTTCGTAATGTAAATGCGGTCCCGTAGCTCTGCCGGTACTTCCGACAAAGGCTATAATTTGTCCTTGTTTTACTATACTTCCTACTTTTAAATTTTTTGCAAAATTTGATGCATGAGCATAAGCCGTAGATAATGTACCGCTATGTTTTATCTGAATAAATTTCCCGTAACCCGATTTCCAGCCTATTTCGGTTATAACGCCGTTTCCTGCAGAATATATAGGGGTTCCGGTCGGAGCTGCAAAATCAACACCTTTATGCATTTTGGTATAACCAAGTATCGGATGTTTTCTATTACCGTATTGTGAAGAAATTTTTATAACCTTTAGAGGGGTTTTAAGTAAACTTCTTTTTACACTTTTACCGTCTTCAGAAAAAAATGCATGATTATTTGCATTATTATCCTGTGAATAACGATAAATATTATATTCTTTTCCTGAAAGATTTAATGAAACATAAAGGATTTTACCGTGATGGGAAAATTTACCGTCTTCCGTTACGTATTTTTCCGTTATAACGGTTGCAGTATCACCGCTTTTTATTTGACGTTGAAAATCAATTTGATAAGCATAAGCATTAATTAGCTCTATTATGCTATTATTTGATAGACCGAGCTTTTTAAGAGCGGACATAAAATTTGATTCAATATTTACCGATGATTTAACAACTGTTTTTGTTAAAGGTACTATAATTTCTTCAATTTTAAAATTGTCGTTTTCTCTTATTACTTCAATAGTCTTAAGCTTATCTATAGCTATAATAATTTTATTTAGAAACACCGATTCGGAAGTTAAATCTTCATTATCATTTTCGGTAATTTTTGTTTCATATTCAAAAGTAATTTGCTGCCCTATTTTAAGAGTAGAAGATAATTTACCCTCTTTTACTAAACTTACAATTTTTTCTATATCATTTTTTTGTATATTCTGCTCTATAAGAATCGATTTTATAGTATCGCCTTTTTTAACCGTTATTTCTTTAAAGGATAGTGCTTCTTGAGATTCATCGGTTTCCGGATGTACCAATGTTATTGATAAAGTATCATTAACATAATTATTAACGGCAAAAGATATAAAGATAACTAATCCTACAAATAATAATAAGGAAGCGGGGGTAAGAATTTTTTTTAATCGCACACTAAGATAAGGAACTGATAATATATTATCAAGATCATAAGATAGTGCGTTATTTTTCATTGATTATACTTAGAAATTACTTTGACTATATACCACTAATATGCACTATATAAAAACAAATTACAATAAAAAATTATAAAATAATTTAGTTTAAGTTATTTCATTTAAAATATTATTTTGTTTTTATTTTGTAATTTTTGTGTTATTAAAGTTAATTTTTCTTAACCTTAATAATTAAAGATTATGCTTAGACTTTTTCTATTTTTATTAATTTTTACAAATCTTATCTCCTGTTCACCTAACTATAATGCTGTCAAATTGCCTAAAATAGAATATTATGAGAATGTTTCTTTAGATAAAAAATGTCCTATAAATAGCAAAATAGTCTTAGTGGGTGGTTGCTTTGATGTGTTACATTACGGTCATCTAGAGTTTTTACGTAAAGCTAAAAAGCAAGGTAAATATTTAATCGTTGCTTTAGAACCGGATGAAACGATTATTAAATATAAAAAACGTAAACCTATTCATACTCAACTGCAACGGGCAAAAATTTTAAGTTCCCTTACATTTGTCGATACAGTACTTATATTACCTGAGCTAAAAGGTTTTAATGATTACGCATTGTTAGTACGAAATACTTGTCCTTCCGTAATTGCCGTAACAAAGCACGATCCTCAGCTAACAAATAAACAAGCTCATGCCAAATTAATAAATGCAAAAGTAATAGAAGTTATAGATCTAATACAACATCCTCATATAGGTATACTTTCTACCTCAAACATCATTAAGAGTATATAAAATTTATTAATATATCGATTTTTGCTTTAATAAAAATACATATCCATTTATATTAAATAAAAATAACCTATATATGTGCTATGAAAAATATTATTGCTTTAATTTGTTTTTTGATTGTTAGTAGTAGCTGCTTTGCCTCTGAGCCGTTACCTTGGCAAATTGGTTTTCAGCCCCCCGCAAGCCCGATTATGGAAGAATTACATAAATTTCATGATTTCTTACTTTACATCTCTGTTGCTATTGTTTTATTTGTTACCGGTTTGCTTATTTATGTATGTATCAGATTTAAGGCAAAAAATAATCCCGTACCGGCAAAATTTTCGCATAATATTTTGATAGAGATAATATGGACTGTAATACCTATAATAATTTTAGTCGTAATTGCCGTACCTTCTTTTAGAATTTTGCGACATGCCGAAAAAATACCCGAAGCGGACTTAACTATTAAAGTAGTAGGTTATCAGTGGTATTGGCACTATATATATCCCGATCATAATAATCTGGAATTTGATAGCTATATGATTACCGACGAAAACTTAAAACCCGATCAGAAAAGACTGTTGGACGTCGATAACCGAATAGTGATACCGGAAAATACAACCGTAAGATTCCTGATTACCGCCGGCGACGTAATACATAGCTTTGCCGTGCCGTCGCTCGGTTTTAAAATAGATGCCGTACCCGGAAGAGTTAATGAAACGTGGACAAGAATCGCTAAAAAAGGCGTATATTACGGGCAATGCTCCGAACTTTGCGGCATTAATCACGGCTTTATGCCGATTGCTATAGAAGTAGTAAGCAAAGAAGATTTTGATAATTGGGTGGCAACTAAGGGTAAACCCTTGTAATAAGGTACAAGAATAAAAATTTATGCCAAACAAACTAAAACATGATGAGTTATTCCGAAAAGCTTTAGAGTATCCAATTGTTGCTAAAGAGTTTTTAGAAACACATTTACCAGAAAAAATTAAAACTTTATTGTTACCCTCAACACTTAAGATGGAAAAAGTGAGTTTTATTGAACAAAATCTTAAAAATTCAATTTCAGATGTATTATTCTCAGCAAAATTTAAAAATACTGATGGGTTCATATATCTACTTTTAGAACATCAAAGTACCCCTGACCATTACATGGCTTTTCGCCTGTTTAAGTATATGTTAAATATTGCTGATCACTATCTTACTGTTAAACCAAAATCTAAACGCTTACCTCTAATATATCCGCTAGTATTTTATAACGGCAAACAGCATTATAACGTACCTCTTAATTTATGGGATTTGTTTGAAAATAACAATTTAGCAAGAGAAATCTGGACTAACAATTATCAAGTTATTAATGTACATAATATTTCAGATTCTGACTTAAAGAAAAACGCTTGGTCTGGAATATTACAATTTTTTATGAAACACATTCATGAACGTGATTTATTTAAAAGATGGGAAGAAATAACAAATCTTTTACCTCTAATAAATAAAGTTATTAAAGGTGAAGATTATATAGAATTAGTATTATACTATACTTTGACTAAAATTAATCAAAATGATAAAATAAAACTCGAAAAAATGTTAAAGTCACACTTAAATGCAGAGAAAGGAGATAAAATTATGGCAAGCTTAGCTCATTATTGGGAGAAACAAGGTATAGAATTAGGAATGGAGAAGGGAATAGAAAAAGGGCTGGAGAAAGGAATTGAAAAAGGAATAGGTTTAGTAGCTAAAACAATGCTAAAAAAGAATAAATCTTTAGACGAAATATCTGAGCTTACAGGTTTAACAAAAGAACAGATTAAAAAATTAAATTTTATTAATTGATTAAACTATATCCTAATATATGACTAGCCACAATAACCCTTATCCTCATCTTTTTCCTAAGCAAGCGAAAGAAACGATATTTTTAAAACATTTTATTCATAATCCTAACATAATAGTAGGTGATTATACCTATTATAGTGATCCTAATCATCCTGAGAAATTTGAATATAAAAATGTCCGAGGGGCTTATTTAGTTAAATTGATTATAGGTAAATTTTGTGCTATCGCTATGGATACTAGCTTTATAACCGATGATATGAATCATCCGATGGACGGCTTTTCCACTTATCCTTTCTTTATTTTTGAAAATTGGAATAATTATACGCCTTCTCCTGATAAAAGAAGAGATACCATTATCGGAAATGATGTATGGTTTGGCACAAACTCTACTATCATGCCCGGAGTTAATATAGGTGACGGTGCAATTATCGGTGCTTGCTCCGTTATAACGAAAGATGTACCTCCGTATAGTATTGTTGCTGGCAATCCTGCAAAGATAGTACGCCAAAGATTTCCCGACGAAATAATTAAGCAATTACTTAAAATTAAATGGTGGAATTGGGATTATGATAAGATAACAAGAAATATCCCGGCAATAGTCGGAGCAGATATTGAGAAATTAAAACAGGCTGAATGAGAATAAGAAGTTTAGTAAAAATATGATAATGAGTGAAGAAGAGTATAAAAATCATCCTGATGTAGGTGATTGGCCTGAGTGGAAAAAAAACTTTTTTTATCTTATAGATGTAGGGCGTTATGAAGATTATGATGATGCAATAGATTATCTTGCTAAAAATTTAAGGAATCCTGAAGAATTGTCACAAGCTGCAACTTGTCAAGCTTTAGGTATTTTAGTACGTAGATTTTATAATATTAAAGAGGATTTAATATTACCATTATTATTTAAAAACTTAAAAAGTAATAATAAACGTATTTTTGAAGAAACTACTGAGGTACTGGGAGAGATTTCCCACTTAATACCAAGGTTAAAAAGAGAAATTTACTTAGCACATTTCAAAAACGGTTTTGATTTTTTTACCGGAAAAAAATTAAAAATACTTACAGATAAAACATTAATAAATTCCTTAGAAAACGAGAAAGAAAAAATAGAGTTTATTTTAAGCTTTTGTCAAAATTCTTTAAATTATCAAGAAACTTTAGAGGTGTGTTTATATTTTCTTAAAAAAAATGAAAGTGAGGAAATAAATATAGCAGCTTTTCAAGGGCTTAGCTATATAGTTATTAGGTTCAAAAAAATAGATTTTAAGGCTATTTTACCATTTATTAGAAGATTTTCAAAATATTCTACGGTAGGGTGTGAGCATATATATGCTGAGTCGCTTTTAGATGATATAGCAATTATAATACCAAAGTTGCGAAAGAAAGTAATTTTTCTTTTAAAAAAATCACCTATATTTTCCCTAGGTTTACGATTCATAAATTATATAATAACTAAAAATAAAAAAAAGGATCAAATAAAGCTTGAGAAAATGCTAAAATTATATGTAAATAACCTTAAAAGAGAAAAGATTAAGTATAACCTTCCTGATTTTTAGGGAAATAATACAACATTTTTAATGTCATTCCTTGCTCTCGATGTCATTCCCGTGAAAACGGGAATCCAGACTTTTTATTTGTCATGCTGAACTTGATTCAGCATCTCTTGCAAAAGATCCTGAAATAAATTCAGGATGACATAAAGTAATTTTCTGGATTCCTGCTTTCGCAGGAATGACATACGGTACTTTTTTAGAGCCATGCAACAAACCCATATGCGGGAATGATATATTGCTATACAAAAACAAACAAAATGAAAAATTAACACAAGCAAAATAATAATTATGGATATAACAACTAACGACTTAAATCACGATGAGCATCACATCCCCTACGGCTGGAGGCGGTGGCTTTTCTCGACCAATCACAAAGATATCGGCATTATGTATATCATATTTGCGATTTTTGCGGGGATTGTCGGCGGGTTGTTCTCACTGCTGTTCAGGCTGGAGCTCGCTATGCCGGGCGGTCATTTCTTAAATCATGATTTCCAATTATATAACGTGCTAATTACTGCCCATGCAGTAATTATGGTGTTCTTCATGATTATGCCGGCTTTATTCGGCGGCTTCGGCAATTATTTCGTGCCGCTACTAATAGGCGCACCGGATATGGCTTTTCCACGTCTTAACAATATCAGCTTCTGGCTATTAGTCCCTGCTTTTCTATTACTTATGTTGTCTGCTTTCGTTGACGGCGGTCCCGGCACGGGCTGGACTCTATACCCCCCTTTAAGTAGCCTTACGGGGCATCCGGGAGCAGCAGTTGATATGGCTATTTTCAGCTTGCATTTAACGGGGCTTTCCTCGATTCTCGGCTCGATTAACTTAATCGTTACTATCTTTAATATGCGCGCCCCCGGCATGGGTCTTTTTAAAATGCCGTTATTCATCTGGTCTATTTTAGTTACCGCCTTTCTGTTAATTCTGGCTATGCCGGTACTTGGCGGTGCTATCACTATGTTATTAACGGATCGTAATTTCGGCACTAATTTTTTCAAGCCTGACGGCGGCGGCGATCCGGTATTATTCCAGCATCTATTTTGGTTTTTCGGTCACCCTGAAGTATATATAGTAATATTGCCCGGTTTTGGGATAGTTAGCCAAGTCATATCCACCTTCTCCCGCAAACCGATATTCGGTTATCAAGGCATGGTTGCCGCGATGGTTATTATCGGCTTTGTCGGCTTTATAGTATGGGCGCATCATATGTTTACCGTCGGACTTTCTTATAATGCTCTAATATATTTTACCGCCGGCACGATGATTATCGCCGTCCCGACCGGAATAAAAATATTTAGCTGGATTGCAACGATGTGGGGAGGATCGATTACCTTCCCGACGCCAATGTTATTCTCAATAGGTTTTATTATATTATTTACCATCGGCGGCGTTACCGGTATAATTTTGTCAAATTCGGCACTTGATAGAGTGTTACACGATACTTATTATGTCGTAGCACATTTCCATTATACGATGTCGCTCGGTGCTTTATTCACGGCATTTGCAGGATTTTATTACTGGTTTGGGAAAATGTCCGGTAAGCAATACCCCGAAATGCTTGGAAAAATCCATTTCTGGATTACCTTTATCGGGGTTAATTTAACATTCTTTCCGCAGCATTTTTTAGGACTTGCCGGCATGCCGAGAAGAATACCCGATTATCCCGAAGCTTTTGCCGGCTGGAATATGGTCTCATCCATAGGCGCAGGGATATCTATGGGAGCTGCCCTTTATTTTGTGTTTATCGTTTTTTATACGCTAAAATACGGTAAAAATTGCCCCGCTAATCCTTGGGGAGAAGGTGCAGACACTTTAGAGTGGACGCTTACCTCACCGCCACCGTTCCATACGTTTGAAACACCGCCGAGGATTGAGGATTAATTTATGAGCGATTACATATATTGCGGTGTTTGGCGAAGGTTTGGGGCGTATATTATTGACTTATTGACGTTGCTATTTACTACATTTTGCATTTCTTTTATATTATATTTCTTTCTAAAAATACCATATCTAAATAAAAGTTTTTATGATTGGTTTTCAATAGAAGAAAATTTTATTATTTTTATAATAATAAATATGATATTTTTTACAGCACAAATAATCCTTTATTGGGTCTTATTTGAAAGTTCTAAATTACAAGCTACTCCAGGAAAGTACCTATTAAATATGAAAATAATAAACAAAAACGAAACAAAAATTAGTTTTTTAAAGTCATTTTTTAGACTATTAGTAAATATATTAATCATTATATTTGGATTTGGAATAGTAGAAATAATAAATATTTTTTGTATAGTTTTTACCAAGCAAAAAACATCAATACCGGATATGATTTGCGGTACTAGAGTAGTCAGGCGATAAATTAACATAAGAAAACTCTGTCGTTATTGCGGTTATCACAACTACAGTGTCATACCGTAGCTTGACCGGCGTTGTTGCATGACTCGAATTTTCGATGTCATTCCCGCGAAAACGGAGCGTTGTTGCATGGCTCTAAAAAGTGCCGTATGTCATTCTAGCTAAAGGCGGGAATCTAGGCTTTCTAGCTTTGTCATGCTGAACTTGTTTCAGCATCTTTTTTTAGTATATCCTGAAATAAATTCAGGATGACTTTTTTGTTTTTTCTGGATTCTCGCCTGCGCGGGAATGACATCGAAAATTCGAGCCATGCAACCAACGCCCGCAAATACTCACAATGACGTTTAACGTTCCATGCAACAATAACTTCCTGCAAAGGCGGAAATAACATCGAAAAAGCAGGAAAATAATAACATTAAAACTAATTCTTCATTTATGAATAGTTAATATGACGCAGAAAAAACCGATAATCGGCCTCACTCTCGATTTGGCTAATAATTGTGAAAAATATAGTTATGCAGCTTTTCCGTGGTATGCTTTACGCAAAAACTACGCCGATGCAATAATAAAAGCCGGCGGCGTGCCGCTACTTTTGCCTTATCAGAGTAGTACGATCAACGAGTTATTGGCAATTATCGACGGCGTAGTTATTCCGGGCGGTGACGAAGATATTCATCCTAAATTTTATGAACCTGAATATGCAGAAGACGTTGTTATTGCCAATAATGAACGTGACGAGTTTGAAATTCTGGTTTTAAAAAAATCATTAGCAAGAAATATCCCTATCCTTGGGATATGCCGCGGGATGCAGTTATTAAATGTTGCCTTTGGCGGTAGTCTTATTCAGCACATACCGGATTATATGAAAAATAATAATCAAACTATAATAATTAATCACGAACAACCGAGTCCAAAAAATATAGTTTCTCACTCAATTACTATTGAGTCGGGTACTAAACTTGCAAAAATGACAAATAACAAAACGCAGGTAATGGTTAACTCAACCCATCATCAAGCTATTGATCGTGTCGGGAACGGTCTTGTTGTATCGGCTAAGGCAAATGACGGAATAATAGAGGCGATTGAATTACAAAATCATAAATTCGTCATAGGAGCGCAGTGGCACCCGGAATATTTAAATGACAACGATGTAGATTTAAATTTATTTAAAGAGCTTATTAAAGCAAGTAGTTAGATTGTTGTGTGGATACCTCAACGTCATTGCGAGCCGGCATTGTCGTGGGGATCAAAAGCGTTGCAAAGCGTTCGGTGTCATGCCGTGGCTTGACCCACTACTGTACGAACGTTGAAAAAAGGCTGTGTCATGCCGTGACTTGATCACGGCATCCAGGAAAATAAAGCCATATTAGACTTATTTTAGAATCTTTTTATGATATTATAAGCTGGACTGAAGTGGTCGTAGCCACGGAATGACAGAATTTTTACCTCTTTATTTAAACGTTCGTACAGTAGTGGGCTTGACCACGGCATCCAGAAAAAACCTTAATAAAAAGACTGGATACCGTGGTCAAGCCGGCATTGTTGCATGGATCGAAAATTAATAAAAAACTCGTCATTGCGAAGCCACGAAGTGGCTGCGGCAATCCAGGCTATCCCGAATGTAATGAGGGATTTAATTAGAATACTAAACAAGTTTAGTATAAAAATATGTTTAACTGGATTGCCACGTCGGCATAAATGCCTCCTCGCAATGACGATTCTAGTAGCCATGCAACAACGCCTCCGGCTTCTCACAACGACGTTGGGAGTATGCACATTATAAAAATAAACCCCATGAATTTATATAAAATTTCTCTTAATTTTTCTTTTTTAGAAGTAGTTGCTAAATTTATTGTTGATGAATTCGGTAAACAAAATTTGCAGCCGCGGCTTAAGGTAATATTACCTAATAATTTTGCTTGCACGGAGCTGAAAAAAACTTTAACCATAGATTATCAAATCACAACTTTACCGACCATTATCCCCTTCACGGCTATTATTGCGGATAGAAAAAATACTTCTGAAGATTATGAACCAATAGCCCCTTTAGAAGAAAAACTTTTTCTAGCGGAAATAATTATCAATTACGACAAGTTGCAATTTAGCGTGAGCGAAGCACTAAAGGCAGCTGAGCTTTTAAGCAAATTATTTAACGAACTAATAAGCAATAATATTTCTATAAAATCTATTGAAACTTATAATAATTCTAAATATTGGCAAACAATCTATAAATTCTTAGAATATGGCTTTGACGGATGGCAAACAAAAATAAAGGAGCTAGGGAAGCAAAATAGAGCCGCCTATAAATTGGCAATATTACAAGAAGAAATAACAAAAATAAAAAATAGTAATAAAGAGGTGATAATAGCGGGATTATTTGCTAAGGATCCTATGTCCAAAAAGTTTTTACAAGAATTAGCGCCTATTCCGTCCGTATCTATAATTAATCCTGAGGCAAGCTTTCCCGCCCCTGCTACTTCACCCGATAATATATATTATGCAGAACCCTTAAATATTTACGAAGAAGCGCAGCAAATAGCTTTAATATGCAAACAGCACATAGATAAAAAAATAGCAATTATCGTAAATAATCAACAAGCTAAAGAAATATACGCTAATTCTTTACTTAAATATTCGCTAAAATTCGAGGACTTGCTCGGTAATGACTTAGCAACTACTAATATTAGCCATTTATTAGTTACTGTCAGCAAAATATTATGTAATAACTTCGACTTAAAAACATTATTTTTATTGCTAAAAAATCCTTTAATAAATTCCTTGGAAATTCAAAAATTAGAGATATTGTTATCAAATAAAAATCGCTTTATCTCATCTCCAAAATATTTATTATTAATAATAGAAGCAACAGAGGACGAAGAACTAATAGTCTATTGCAGGGAATTAATTAGTATTTTATTTGAAGCTAAAGCTCATACTATCCAGGATATTTTAAAAACTACTAGCGAAGTCGCCGAAAAGCTTTATCCAAATATTCGGGAAGAAGAAGGAGGGAAAGAAATATTAGAATTCTTGGCTAATTTAACGAATTTTAGCCGATATATAACCCTTGAGAGCAAACAAGATTTTCCGAAAGTTTTTGCTTCTCTAATATCTAGCGTGCGATATTCCAATAATAATGACACCGCTAATATAATAATCGGCTGCGCAGAAGATTTAGCCTTATCAAAATTTGAGTTAGTGATTTTACCGAACTTTACCGGTGAAAACTGGCCGCCGCCCGTCCCCATTCATCCATGGCTTAGTAAGGAAGCACGGAAACAATTAGAAATAAATTATGATGAAACCTCTACTACTTTATCTTTATATCATTTTTATTTGTTTTTACATAATAAACAAGTGATTATATTACGCTCTAAAAAACAGGACGGTAAATCTACAACCCCGTCTAACTTCTTATTGAAATTACAGCTTATTTTAGGGGACTCGATAAAAAAACCGGATGCCGTGGCGGGATCTCGGAATGACAAACTTTTCAGGTTAAGCGAGGATACAGGAGCTTATAGTAATAGTTTTCCGGACATATTATCGGTTACCGATATAGAAATACTAATAAGAAACCCATATAGTTTTTACGCTAAAAAAATTCTAAATTTACGCAAAAAAGATATGATCTGGGAAGAACCTAAAATATCGGATTTCGGTAATTTTATCCATAAAGTATTAGAGAAATATTCAAAGAATTATGACCCCCAAAATTATGATCAGTATGTCGATTCCAATATAAAGCAACAACTCCTAATAAATATCGGCAATAATATTTTGCAAAACACGGCTCTACCGGTATACACAAAAAAGACCTGGCAAATAAAGCTCCTACCGCTTGCTAAAGCTTTTATTGCATTTGACGATGAGCAAAGAAAAAATTGTAAAAATATTTATTTTGAGCTTAAAGGCGAATTACGGCTGAACATTGCGGGACATAATTTAAAAATTATCGGCATAGCCGATCGAATTGAAATTAACAAATTAAATCAAGTAACTATACTAGACTATAAGACAGGTGCTATTCCAAGTAAAAAAGAAATTGATTCCGGGCTATCGCCGCAGCTTATTATTGAAAGCTTAATGATATTAGAAAACGGCTTCGCGATTACGCCTAATATTAATCATAATATAACCATCGCTTACGTAAAAATTTCGAGTTCCGAGCCTTATCTTCAACTAACGGAAATAAAGTTAAGCAAAGAAGATTTAAGCCGACACAAACAAGGATTAATATCCTTATTAGAGCATTATATAACTAATAAATTTTTCCCTTATAATGTTGATTTATTAAAATATAACGATTATTTACATTTAAGAAGATAAAAAGATCAGTCATATATTTCTTCTCCCCTATGACCGACTTTTATTATAATACACTTATTTTCTCTATCTATTTCATAAATTATTCGATAATCACCATATCTATATTGTATTTTATAAATCATATATTTTTTTTAGGAATTCATCTGCTTCTTTTGAAGTATAAATCTTGTCATTTGTATCATTTTTTCTTGCTAACGCAATTTCTGCGTCTTGTCTATCTTCTTTTTGTTCCGGTAGATAATTTTTAATGGCTGCCTTTATTAAGTAAGATTTTGGTCTGCCTTCAAGTTTAGATAAAGCCGTTAGTTCATTATTTAAGTCCTTGGGAATAAGAATACTATATGCCATAAATGCCTCTTTCGTACGGTTCTAAATTAAATATCCATTACTAATTTAAAATTACCCTCATCGGTAGCAATAATTTTACTATCCGTATTGTAAATAATAGGATCGTTAATTTTCTCATGCCCGAATCTATTCGTTTTAAAGACCGGAATAGCTAAGTTAGATGCAAAGTTACTAAGTATAGCCATAATATCTTTATCACCAGAGCCGCAACTACCGAATATTATCGCTTTTACGTCTTTTAATAATCCCGCTTGTTTAAAATGAAGTAAAGTACGATCTATTTGGTAAGGCTTTATATTAACATCTTCCAAGAAAAGAATTTTATTAGAGGTTTTTATTTGCCAGCTTGTACCGATACTTGTTTGCACCATAGTTAAATTACCGCCGGTAAGCTTACCGGTAACAACTTTAGCTGATTTTGCCGTAGGGTTAATTGCCGATAAGCCGCTAATCGTAACTTGCTTGAGTTTGCCGGAAATTATCTGGGCTATTTTCATGAAATTATTACGATCTTTCTCAGGCTTTAATATCTCAACTATGCCGTTACCGTGAATAGTTTTCCATCCCCATTCTTGAGAAAGGAAAATATGCAGCACTGTTATATCGCTAAACCCTATAAAAAATTTTTCTTTAGCAGGTTTTGCTAATTTTTGTAAATACGGAATTATTTTTGCCGAACCGTACCCTCCGCGTAATGTCCATATTATATGATTTGAGTCGTCAAATAGTGCATCCTTTAAACATTTAAATCTTAATTCATCGCTATTGGAGTGAAAAAGCACTTTTGTATTATCAAAGCATTTATGCGGTATATTTAATTTTAACGAGCTAATATTTTTTAAAGTGGATAATTCGGTATTATCGGCACCGGAAGCCGGAGCAACAACCGTAATTGATTTATCTTTTAATAATTCAGTAAATTTTAAATTATCTTTTTGGAAATTTGTATTTGAAAATGCCGATAGTAAGAAGAATGTTATTAGAATAAGAAAAATACGCATAATATGAAAACTAATTTAATTTGTAAAATATATCTCTGATGTCATTCCCACGCAGGCGCGGCGTTGTTGGACGGCTACCGGAATCGTCATTGCGAGCGACTGGAGGCGTTGTTGCATGGCTCATAATTTACCGTATTATGGTTATTACAAGTATGGTGTCATGCCGTGGCTTGACCGGCGTTGTTGCATGGATGGTTAAAATCGCTTAAAACTTGTCATACCGTGGCTTGACCCACTACTGTACGAACGTTGAAAAAAGGCTGTGTCATGCCGTGACTTGATCACGGCATCCAGGAAAATAAAGCCATATTAGACTTATTTTAGAATCTTTTTATGATATTATAAGCTGGACTGAAGTGGTCGTAGCCACGGAATGACAGAATTTTTACCTCTTTATTTAAACGTTCGTACAGTAGTGGGCTTGACCACGGCATCCAGTCTTTTACTAAGATTTTTTCTGGATTCCCGCTTACGCGGGAATGACATACGGCACTTTTTTCGAGCCATACAACAACGCCAGAAATTCCCTAATGCCGACAGCCTGTTCCATGCACATGCGGAGGATATAACTTTAAGTATTTCTCCATTTTTTTTAGTAAATTATCGCGTTTTAATTTTGATAAATAATCAAGAAAAGTTTTGCCGTTTAAATAATCTACTTTATGCTGAATTACCGTAGCTAAAAACCCTTCGGCGTCTAGTTCCTGTTTATTTCCGTCATAATCAAGATATTTCACTTTTATCGTTTTTGAGCGAGTAATATTTGCTGCTATCCCAGGAAATGATAAAGACCTTTCCATAAAAGTTTGCTTCTCTTCGGAAAAATAAATTATTTCAGGATTGATCAAAATAATAGGCGAAGATTTATTATTTTCATGCAAATCAACTATAGCTATACGCTTTAATATACCGACCATATTAGCGCCAAGCCCGACGGCTTTTTCTATCTGCATAGTCTTAAGCATTTTATCGATGATAATACGGATATTGTCGTCTACGATATCTATATACTCCGCTTGCTTTTTAAAAATTTCGTTCGGCGCGTAAATTATTGGAAAAAAGGATAAATTTGAATTCATACGATTTATTTTATTTAAAGTGAAATTTTAGTTATAAATAGAGTATTTTTTAAAAGTGCTATCTGTCATGCCGTGGCTTGACCCACTACTGTACGAACGTTTAAATAAAGAGGTAAAAATTCTGTCATTCCGTGGCTACGACCACGGAATCCAGCTTATAATATCATAAAAAGACTCTAAAATAAGTCTAATATGGCTTTATTTTCCTGGATGCCGTGATCAAGTCACGGCATGACACAGCCTTTTTTCAACGTTCGTACAGTAGTGGGCTTGACCACGGCATCCAGTCTTTTTATTAAGGCTTTTTCCGGATACCGTGGGAGGGGCCTCGGTATAACACCATACTTGTAATAACTATAATGCGGTAAATTATGAGCCGTGCAACAATGCCGGCTTGACACCGGTCAACCATATAAAGCAATATTAATCTTATTATTTAATCACAATAGCCGATAATATATTTTCCTTATAAGGCTCTCCTGAATGGCAGGAACGCCTACAGCTTGGATATTTTAAAGGATTAGTATAGGTGTCTTCTTCTATTTTTTTAATATTTTCTACTCCCGCTTCTTGAAGTCTTGACTCTACATATTTAGGCAAATCAAACATATAATGCCCCTTTTTATCCGACTCGATAAAAAATACCGAATTATTTGGTGAGTCAGTCATAAAATCAGCGTAATATTTTGCGTCCACTTCATATGAAGCTTGAGCAATAGTAGGACCTATTACTGCGATTAATTTTTTTGCACCTTTTTCTTTCATAGAAACAACTAAATTGCTAATAATATTAGCTTTGCTACTCTTCCACCCACAATGTGCTGCACCGATAACTGCTCCGTCCTCACTTGCGAGTAGTACCGGTACGCAATCTGCCGTTTGAATAGCTAAAATTAAATTTTTTTTAGTAGTGATAGCACCATCTGCTTCAGGTTCAGAAATCTTGATATTTATATCAGCGTCAATAATTTTATTACCGTGAACCTGGCGTAAAATTAAAATATCCTCCACCGAAAAATAATTAATAATAGCTTTTTTATTTTTTTCTATTTCTGCTAAATTAGTAGATTCATTTTTTTTTACGTAAATATGGCTAGAATGCTTGTAGCTTTTGTCAAAAATTTTATAATAAACTAATCCATTTATTAGTTCTTCCATGCAAGTATCCTATAATGAATTTGTAAGTAACTTATCAAATAGTTTACAAAAAAACAATCAACTAGAGAAAATAATAGCAAAATTCCAAAAATATTATAACTTAATTCCGGTTATAGGAGCGGAAATAGAATTTTATTTAAGCTCTAATATTGATATATCTGAATTTGAAACTCTTACAAGCAAATACTTAGTACGAGCAAAAATTTTAAAAATAAAAAAAGAAAAAGGCAATAATCAATTTGAAATCGATCTTCCTCCTTCAAAAGATTTAATAAACTATATCAATGAAATATCTAATGTTAAGCTTGCTTTAGAAAATATTGCTAAAAAATTGGGAGGAAATATAAATTTTTATCCTAAACCGTTTTTAAATGATTACGGTAATAGTATGCATTTTCATATAAATTTTATTTCCGGTGATAATGTAGACAAGTGGGGATCAATTGACTATATAGTACAGCTAAATTCAGAAAGCATAAGAGCTGATGAATTTAAAGACGAGTCTGCGCAAGCAGTACCAAAGGTACGTGAGCACAGACGAGTTCTGAGAAATTCGCTTGTATCAAGCGATCGAGATGACGCTATAGCTAAAAGTTTATGCCACTATATGCTCGATACTTTTCTTATATTTATGCCTAACGAAGAGGATTATTTGCGTTTAGATAAAAATTTTATGGCACCGACTAATATATCATTCGGCGGAAATAATAGAACAGTTGCCGTGCGCATACCCGATTCTTACCCGAAACGCCTGGAGCATCGCCTCGCCTCACCTATTACCGACCCGTATATAGCAATATTTACTATTCTAAAATCTATATTATTAGGTTTTCAATATCCCGAAAATATTAATAATATTACCAAAATATACGGCAATGCTTTTGATGAACAATATAATCTAATTTCACTACCGAATTCACCTAGTGAAAGTTTTAAATTATTCAAACCGGAATTTTATGAAGAAGATTAAATGTGAAGTTTTGAGTGAGAGGAATGGGGAATCGTCATTACGAGGAGGCGTTGTTGCATGGCTCGGAATCATTAGGCGTTGTTGCATGGCTCGAATTTTCGATGTCATTCCCGCGCAAGCGGGAATCCAGAAAAAAGTATCACAAAGTCATCCTGAAATAATTTCAGGATCTTTTTTAATAGATACTGAACAAGTTCAGCATGACAAAAAAAAACCTGGATTCCCGCTTTTAGCTAGAATGACATACGGCACTTTTTTAGAGCCACGCAACAACGCTGAATCATTACAAAAAACACCGTCATTGTGAGGAGGGACAAAGTCCCGACGTGGCAATCCAGGCTATCCCGAATGTAATGAGGGATTTAATTAGAATGCCAAATTTATATAGGTAGCAAGTTTAGCATAATAAAAAGAAACTGGATTGCCACGTCGGTACTACGTACAGCTAAATTCAGAAAGATTTAGACAAGATGAATTTAATGGTGAGCCTGCGGAGCGTACTGGAGTACGTGAGCACAGGCGAATCCAGAAAAATTCGCTTGTATCAAGCTTTATGAATGACGCTGTACCTCCTCGCAATGACGAATACGTAGCAACCCCTTTCACCAATTAACGAGAATATAACTCGATTACTAAATTAACTTCAGGCTCAAAAGGATAAGGCACATCGGAAAGTACCGGTACTCGGATAAATTTTCCGGAAAACGAAGTAGCATCGAACGATAAATAGCTAGGTGCGGTCTGACCTTGCTTTGATACCGATTCCAAAACAACTGCCATTTGCTTAGTAGAATCTTTAAGCTCGACAACATCCCCTTCTTTCAATCGCATACTGGCAATATCGGCTTTCCTGCCGTTTACTTTGATATGACCGTGTGAAACTAATTGACGGGCGGCAAAAATTGTCGATACGATATTCATCCTATATACTACGGTATCAAGTCGACTTTCAAGTAGCCCGATAAAATTCTCCCCGGTATTACCTTTCATTTTTTGGGCAAGAGCAAAAATATTCCTAAATTGCTTTTCATTAATACGACCGTAATGACATTTTAGTCGTTGTTTTGCTTTTAAGTGTAAACCATAATCGGAAGTTTTAATCATGGTATTTTGCCCGTGCTGACCGGGACGATAATTTCTAGTGTTAAAGGCGTCTTTACTATCTCCCCATAGGCTAACACCCAATCTTCTACTAGCTTTATACTTAGAACTAACGATTTTTGTCACTATTGTATTCCCTTGTAATTTATAACAATATTATTTATTACAAAAAATATATACATTTCTTACATTAAAGTCAATCCTTGATTTTTATAGTCAATTGATTATATTGAAAACAAATTTTTAAAAAATCCCTATGAATTCAATAGCCCATGCAACAACACTTATTACTAAGGATAGCCATAACCGCGGTACCGTTAAAGACTATATTTCGCTTATGAAACTACGAGTCATGTCTTTGGTAATTTTTACGGGATTTTCAGGCGCGTGGCTTGCGCCCTCTTCTATCCATCCTTTTATTGCTTTTATTGCGGTGCTATGTATTGCGCTTGGTGCCGGAAGTGCCGGAACAATCAATATGTGGTATGATAGAGATATCGACCGACTAATGAAACGTACGCAAAAAAGACCGTTAGTAACTAAAGCTATAGAAGCTGACGAAGCTTTATCCTTTGGGATAATAACGGCATTTTTTTCGGTATTTTTTATGGCTTTGTGCGTTAATTTTCTTGCTGCCGCATTATTATTATTTACTATTTGCTACTATATTTTCATTTATACGATGTGGTTAAAACGCTCTACCGTGCAAAATATCGTTATCGGCGGGGTTGCCGGTGCTCTTCCTCCTATGATCGGCTGGGTTGCCGTTACTAACAAGATATCGCTTGGATCATTTATTTTATTTTTAATTATTTTTATCTGGACGCCTCCCCATTCTTGGGCCTTGGCTCTTTTCTGTAATGAAGATTATAAAAATTGTAAAGTGCCGATGATGCCGGCGGTGAAAGGTGCTTATTATACTAAAAAACAAATTCTTATTTATAGTATCGCCCTGTTTATTACTTCCCTTATGCCTTTTTTTATAAAAATGAGTAACTTTACATATCTGATAATTGCCGGCATACTGGGAATAATATTTTTATATTATTCTATTTCGTTATTTCGTGATACGTCTGATCATAAGCAAGCAAAAAGGCTTTTTGCTTACTCAATATTTTATTTATTTGCCATATTCTTAGCATTGGATTTTTGTAAAGTGTAGTAAATTGCTACAACCTTTTATGTCATTCCTGCGAAAGCAGGAATCCAGACTTTTTTTGTCATGCTGAACTTGTTTCAGCATCTTTTTTAGTAGATCCTGAAATAAATTCAGGATGACTATAATTTTTCTAGATTCCCGTTTTCACGGGAATGACAAGCGTCACTTAAAACAGCTTTTTCAAACCCTTCTGTAATAATTTATTAACCGGATCGTTAGTTTTATTATCGTTGTTCTCTTGATTATTTTCTTGCTGATTATCTTGAGCTTCCGTAGATTTCTTTTTACCGATCCCTAGCGCATTCTTAATAATATTTTCAGGCTTAACGTCACCTTTCTTTAAGTCTTTAACAACACTATTTAGGACGTTTTTAACTAAATGCGTTTGTAGAGCTTTAGCATCTAATTTATGCTGCGGGTTATTTAGAAAGCCGTATAGTTTAACACCTAAAGGCGGTAAGCTTCCTATAGTAACACTAGCATTTATATCCATCATATATTGCGGTAAATTAATTTGACCGGCAGCAGTAGCAATAGCCGGTGAAGCATCAAGCCGGCATTCGGTTAATTTGACGATACCGTTTTCAATATCGGCAGCAGCAGCTAAATTATTAAAAGCCGTTTCTCCACCGGCAAAAGAAGAATTAATTACTAGGATAATCCCGTCGGCATTTTTAACGTTATTTACCGCATCAACTATTTTATTTAAATCAAAGCCGCTTATTTTACCGTTTAAAGCATTCATACTAAATTTTCCGCCTAGGTTGCTTATATATTTATAGCTACTATTTCCACGAGAATTAAGATCGGCTTTTAGACTTAACTGTCCTTCAGTTACTTTAATTTTACCGCCTTGCGGTACGATATTTCTTAAATGAGCATTTTTTAAATCAATTTTAAAAGAAGCCTCTTGGTCTTTACTCGCTTGTACATAGCCGCTGATATTAAGCTGTCCGCCGTAAATATTAGAAGTAATCGAACTAATATTTAATTTGCCGTTTTCTATATTTAATTTTACTCTCAAACTATCTAGAACTAAAGTATCTTGAGTAAGCTTATCTATAGAAGCGGTAAGACTTCCGGTAATTGAGTTTAAAAAAGATAAATCTATTGGATTATTTGACCACGGCGCGGCGTCACCGGAAATATTTTTAGCAGCATTTTGACCGCTGACATTTACATTTGATGAACTCGTTGGAGTCGGAGCAATTATTTTATCTAAATTAACTAACTTACTCTGTAAATCTAGCGTAAAATTTGGTTTTGTGCCGCTTAAGTTAACATTGCCTTTAACTAATATGTCAGTGCTGAAAATGCCTATTTTATCATTTACTTGAAAAATATCACCGGTTTTTTGCACTTCACCGCTAATTTGCAACGATCCGACAGAGCCGGAACTGTTAACGCCAAACAAACTCATAAAAGAATCAGCATTATTAATTTTTAAGTTATGAGACACTAATATATCCTTTTGCATTTTAATCTTAATCATGCCTTGCAGATTACTATTTGCGGCAATGAAGTTGATATTTTGTAAAGTTATTTCCTGTGGATTATAAATTAAATTAGTAGTAAATGTTAATTTTTGATTGGTAACAGGCGGGAATTTAGCCGGTTTTATATTTAAAGCCGTAAGTAGCAGTTGAATCGCTTGAGCTTGCAGTTTGATATCACCGTTAAAAATAGCTGACTTATCAACATTAGAAGTTAAATCAATTACAATGTTACCGGGGTTTAAAGCTATATTTGATTTGATATTATTTTGACCGATATCGTAATTAGCCTGAGCCGTAAGCTCGATATCTTTAAAATTAAGCCTAGCATCTTTTATAACTATTTGTTTGTCATCGGCTATTAGGGAGGTTATTAACTCATAATCACCTTGCAACAAAGACGGAACGCCAAAATTCTTGCTATTACCTTTAATAGCGGCAGTAGCTATAAAGGAATTATTATCGATATCAAATTTCCCCTCGACTTTAATTTGTGTGCCGACGATATCGATAAAAGCATCTATAGGGATGATTTTTGCAAGCTCTGCTATGTTCCCTGTAATATTAATTTGTTGCCCTAAAGCGTTCACTCTCAAGGTAAAATCTATCGGACCTTTGATGCTATTGATTTTGCTTTCTAAATTTATATTATCAAATATTTTTCGCTCTTTACCTGTAATATAAGTCAATTTCCCGTTTACGATTTTGATATGCTTAATAAAAATAGGTAATTCTACAGGATTATTCTCAATGACATTATTCTCAATAATATCATTCTTGGGAGCGGCAACTTTGCTTTCTGCCTTAGTCATTTCCCAGTTTTTTCGTCCATCCGCTAATATCTCTAAATTAATAGTCGGTTCTTGTAGCTCAATACTCGCTATTTCAATTGAACCGGTAATAAGCGAGAACAGGCTAAGAGCCGCTTTAGCTTCTTTTACCTCAACTAAAGCCGGCTCTTTCGCTCCTTCTATAGATGATAATTTAACTTCTTGCAGTTGCACGGAAGGGTTTGGCAGTATCTTAAGTTTTATATCACCGTTAATTATTAGATCACGTCCCGTTGCTTCTTTAACTTTACTGATTATTACTCCTTTATAACTATTTAAAGGTATAAAAAAAGGTATGATAATTAAAGCAACAACTATAATTACAAACGTAAAAATCGAGTATTTTAAAGCTTTGGACATCTTTTATTCCTAAATATATGCATATTCTTAATTAATACAAATTTAAGGGGCTTTGTCACTCTAAATTTTATTATAGTCATGATTGATATTAATGCCGTATGTCATTCTCGCCTGCGCGGGAATGACATCGAAAATTTGAGCCATGCAACAACGCCTAAATTTAGGAAGAAATAACCTCAGGAGTGTAAACGACATAATCTTTAGTAATAATAGGAAAGAAAATTTTAGTAAAAGGCAATAATTCTATTTTTTTGTCTAGAAATTCTATTTCTATTAGATCGCCTGCGCCAAAATTAAAAATATTTTTTATTTTACCTAAAGGCTTCATTGATTGATCAAATACGGGTAAATTATTTAAATCCGTTATATAAAATTCATCTTCTTCTAACTCCGGCAAAACCTCTCTTAAACAAAATAATTTATAGCCTTTTAGACTTGCCGCCTCTTCCCTATTTGATATTTTATTAAATTTACAAATTAAATTCCCTTGAGAATTTTGATTAATTAATTTAATATTAATATCTTCGCCCGATTTATTTACTAATTTCATTTCGGCAATGTTTGCCGCGGGATAAGTAAAAGATTTTATAATAACATTTCCTTGCACACCGTGAGACGATGTTATTACACCAACTAAAATTAAATTTTGCGATAAAGTCATTAATTTGCCTTTGAATTCTAATAGTTATAGGTAATAATATTTAAAAAGCTTTTATAAACTACATAACATGATAAAAAAAATAATTGCCTTTACTATAATTAGCGTTGCGTTATTAATATTTATAATATTTAGCGCTTCATTTCTTATTAATTATAATTCTATAGACAAAAATTTTGTTGCTCATTTTGGTATTACTGCCCCGAATATCAAGAAAGTAACAGTAAATAAATTTCCTTTTCCTTATTTAATTATTGAATCAATAACCGAAGAAGGGAAAATAGAATTAGAAAAAATAGAAGTTCATTTTTCATTTTGGTCGTTCTTAAGCTTCAAGCCTAAAATTAACCGCCTTAATATATTAGATGCTAAAATCTATTCAAATGACAATAAATTAAATATTTACGATCATGAACAATTAATAAATATTTTTCTGAATTCTAACTTAAAAGATATAAAGCTCAATATTACTAATTTAAATATTATTAATAAGCAAGATTATTCTATTTTGAATTTTACTAATTGTTCCTTAGGACAAGAAAATAATTTATCGTCCAACATTTTATTTAAAGCAAACCATAATATAGGAGAAATTTCGGGTTCTGTTAAGCAAAATAATGACCTTATAGATTTCAATCTAAATATTAATAATAGTAATTATAGCCTTAAGATATCGGAAGCTTATAAAAATTCTAAACTAGGAACTAAATTAGAAAAGGGGACCGGCGAATATCAAATAAAAAATTTAGCCGCTTTTCTGTACAGTATTTTACCGGAGTTAAATCATATTTTTAGCAAATTTAAACAAACTGAACCTATAAATATTAAATTTAATATTTTAGCGGCAGAAGATATATTGCAATTAAAAGATATAACGATAAATTCGTCTTTTGTTTTAGGAAACGGGGTAATGGATATCGGTAAAAATAATAAAGTTCCGAACCTCATTACCTTACATTTTCCTAAAATAGATATAAATTCTCTTCTTACTTCAAATACTTCCGATCAATTTAATAGCATTCCTTCTAATTTGAGATTTATTTTTGCCGATAAATTATTAAAAACCGACATTACAATTGATGAAATAGTTTTAAGTAATAATGAGTCGTTAGATAAAATAATCTTTTCTTCTAACTTAACGGAAGGAATTTTAAAAGTAGAAGAGTTTTCAGGTAGCATTAGGACGGGAGGACAATTTAAGCTTACGGGAGACGTAACACAAAATTCGGTAAGAAGTATGTTTGACGGCAAGATTTCCTTAACTCACAATGATTTAAACTCTCTATTAGATATGTTAGGGTTTAGCAGCGCGACCGTGAAAGAAACCATCCCCTTTGTATTGTCCTCAGATTTAAAATTAACTTTAATAGATTTATATTTAAGAAATTTCTTATTGAAAACCGATAATCTTAATGTAACGGGTGATTTATCTACTAAATTTATAGCGTCTATTCCGCATGTGAATGCCACCCTTAATTTTTCTTTGCTGGATTTTACTAAACAAACTTACCCTATAATTTCACCGATTATCGGATTTATTGAAGACTTAACGAAAGATATGAAAAATTCAGATTATCTAAATAAATTTATCCCGATCAGAACATTAAATTGTTTGGCTAATTTAGATTTTACTATAGATAATATAAATTTTGCCGATAATTCATTTGAAAAAGTAAATTTATTAGCCAATATCTCACCGGCTCATCTCAAAATTAATAATTTAGATATTCGAGCAGGTAATAATTATTTATCGACTAGTTGGGATTTAGAAGCGTCGAATTTCAAGCCTATATTAACCGCGGAAATAAAAGACGGAGTTTTTGAAGCTAATTTTTTATCTCCCGCATCACTGCTTGCTTTAAGAAATAAGCTGTTTAACGAATATAGCATCGATAAAATTTCTTTAAAAATTTACGGAAAACTAACCAAATTATCTCAAAATGATTTAATAATAGAAAATCTTAAATTTTACATAGAAAATGACGATAATTTATTCAAAATTAATAATATAGAAGCAAATATGTTGGCAGGTAAACTTCAAGGAACAGGGAATATTTTACTAGACTCTAATTCTATCAACTTTGTTTATGCCCTTAATACGATTGATTTAACAGGATTATCGACTATTATACCTAAAATATTCCTCTCTTTAAACGGTCAAGCTAGTATAAACGGCAATTTTTCAACTAGCGGCAATACATTAAAAAATCAATTATATAACCTTACTACGGAGTCGCAATTTGCAATAAATAATATAAAAGTTAATAATTTTTCTATTGATTCTTTTATAGAAAAAATTAACTCACAAAATTACAATCCACAAAATCTTGACTATGATTTAAAAACTATATCATATGGGCAAAATACAATTAGCACTATAAAAGGCGATATTAAGCTAGAAAAAGGTATAGCTCTCTTAAAGAATATAACTTTTAACACCCAATATAGTTCCGGCGGAGCGTCTATGGCCATAAATATATATAATTTTGATACGAATTTATCTTCTATTTTATCTTTTTATGTTCCGCGTATAACCTCTGATCTAAACGATCAAAACGCAAACGACCCAAATAATAAGGATATTCTGACAAATCTTAATATAAAACTTCAAGGAAATATTTTTAGTCCAAAACAAACTATTGATAGTAGCGAGTTAAAAAAATTATTTCAGATATCAGAAATTCCGGTAAAAAATCCTGCCGCTAACCCTTAAATTAAGGTATAATATATTGCCGTGAAATGAAGAGTTAAAATACGGAGTATATATTTGAAAAATGTAATTAAAATTTTTAGGTAATAATATGGCAACAATAAAATCTATAGAAGAAAATGTAAGCTTTGAATCGGCACTTGCCGAATTAGAGGATATCGTAAAAAAAATAGATGACGGTCAGGAAAGTTTAGAATCGGCAGTTAATAGTTTTGAAAGGGGAGTTTTACTAAAAAATTATTGCGAGAAAAAACTCCAAGAGGCACGTTTAAAAATTGAAAAAATTACTAAACTTGCAGATTCTACGGTAACTTTAGAAGAAATAGAATTATAAGGTTTGGAGTTGTCATATTGTGACAGTGTTATTCTTGCGCGGCACTAGCGTTGTTGCATGGCTCTAAAAAAGTGTTTTATGTCATTCCCGCGAAAGCGGGAATCTAGCCTTTTTTTTGTCATGCTGAACTTATTTCAGCATCTCTTGAAAAATATCCTGAAATAAATTCAGGATGACTATAATTTTCTGGATTCCCGCCTTTAGCTAGAATGACATCGAAAATTCGATCCACGCAACAATACAGCTAAATTCAGAAAGATTTAGACAAGATGAATTTAAAGGTGAGCCTGCGCAGCGTATAATAATACGTGAGCACAGGCGAATCCAGAAAAATTCGCTTGTATCAAGCTTTCTGAATGACGCTGTACCTCCTCGCGGACACTGGAATACGTAACCCATTACTGCACTTAATGATATTTATCAACAATGAGTAATATATGTTCGATCACGTAATTGATTTTCTCTATAGCATTCATAATATTACTTTATTCTTAATAATAAATATTATTTTGATGATTTTTTGTACCCTTTGTTTACATTTTACAAAATCTATCATTCCTAGTAATTTTCAAAAAGAAGAGCTAGGCAGTTTAGGAGGACTTTTATCCGGAGTGGTCGGCAGTATGTACGCAGTATTGGTAGGGTTTGTACTAATGTTTTTACTGGGTAATTTTAATAAAACTAAAGATACGGTGGCATCTGAATCGATAATATTAATGAGGCTTGCAGATACTATAAATTGGCTTCCGCCTTCAGTAAAATCAGATATTTATCCGGATATTAAGAATTATACAAAGGATATTATCACAAATGAATGGACATTAATGAAAAATGGAGAAAAAATTGATAATCAAGTACTTTCTTATCTACAAAATATTATCAAAATAGTTAAGGCTTATGAAGGAAAGGACTCAATGCAATTATTTATTAAGCAAAAAATATTTAACGAGATTCAAGACCTTTATACAGTGCGATATAATAGAATTAAAATGTCATATTTTTCCTTAAATATTCCATATTGGACTATTATATTTATAATGACAATCATTAATTTAATACTTGTTTGTATGCTCGGTACTAAACTCTATCTTCATAAAATTTTGGTTATGTTAGTTTGTATTACTTCGGCTTCAATGATATTTTTAATATTTATCTTAGATAAACCGTTTAGGGGAGAGTTTGCGGTCGATCAAACTGATTTACAAAATGCTATCTCTTATATAAACAATACAATTGCAGTATTTTAACGCGAACGGCGTTGTCGCATGGCTACCGGAATCGTCATTGCGAGGAGGCATTTATGCCGACGCGGCAATCAAGTCCTTGTCATGCTGAACAAGTTTTGCGCATCTTTTTTTAGTAGATCCTGAAATAAATTCAGGAGGACTATGTTTTTCTGGATTGCCGCAGCCACTTCGTGGCTTCGCAATGACGGGTTTTTTATTAATTATGAGCCATACAACAAAGCTAACGCGAACTATGTATAATTCCTTATTCTTAGTTCACGTTATTTTAATTCCTTAAACTTAATATATTTCTTGAGAATTGTCCTTTTCGGTAGGGACGTAATCAAAAATATTATTATCACCGACAAAATCATCAGATTCGAGCATACGAATGTTATTTACTTTAAATGCTTCTATAACACTACCTTGCGGAGTAACTTTTCCGGTTGCTCTATCTACCGCTAATAATTTTATCGACTCCGGTACTTTAAACGGCAGCGAAGGAATATCTTTATAAGCATTTTGCATAAAATCTATAAAAATAGGTAACACCACGTTAGAGCCTGTTGCCGATTTCCCTAGACTTTTAGGAGTATCGTAGCCAATATAACTGCCGACTACTATTTTTGGAGTAAAACCTATAAACCACGTATCTTTACTATCATTACTTGTGCCGGTTTTCCCCCCCATAATCTTCCCAAGCTTTTTGGCAGAGTATGCCGTTCCTCTATCTACTGCTCCAGTTAGAAAGGAAGTAATTTGATAATTGCTAGCCTCGTCTATAACCATATAAACATTCTCTGCCGGTATGTTTAGCGTTGCCGTTTCTAGGTCAAAATCCAAGACGTTACAAGATGAGCAAATTCTATTATCTCGGCGATAAATTATTTTGCCGTTACGATCTTTGATCAATTCCACAAAGTGCGGTGAAATTTTTTTGCCGGAATTTGCTATAATTGCATAGGCATTAGTCATTTTTTCAAGCGTAGTTTCAATAGAGCCGAGTACCATAGAGTAAACTTTTTTCGGCTCATTATTAATCCCGAAACGTTTAATTATATCAACGATTTTTGTAAGACCCACGGCAGTAGCCACTCGAACAGTTATAAGATTTCTAGATTTTTCAAGACCGGTGCGCATAGTGATAGGACCTAAAAATTTCCCCTCATAGTTTTTTGGTCGCCAGCTAGGCATACCTTCACCTTGAGAGATTTCTATCGGTCCGTCATCAAAAATTTGATTAGGTTTTATGCCGTTTTCTAAAGCCGCTAGATAAACAAAAGTTTTACTTAAAGACCCGGGTTGCCGCAATGCTTGCGTTACTCTATCAAATTTACTGGCGGTAAAATCATAGCCTCCTACACTTGCCAGTACCTGACCGGTATTCGGATTCATAACCATAATAGCACCGTTTACCGCCGGAATTTGCCTAAGTGCATAATGATCTTTTACCGATTCAACCGCTATTACGTCACCTTTTTTTAGTATAGTTTTAACGGATTTTAGATTGCTTCTCGCCCAGTTCATTTCAGAAATAGGAATTTTAGCTTTTTTGCCATTTTCAAGTCCAATTTCAGCGTAATTATCTGCCGCGTCCAATATCACGGCTAGCTTATATTCAAGAAGTGAGGGAGGAGGCGGTAAATTTTTTAGATTTTCTTGCCAATTCTCAAGGGTAATATTGGCGATCGGTTTCCTGAAACCGTATTTCCGGTCATATTCTCTTATACCTTTTCTAAGCGAATTTTCAGCGATTCCTTGCATTTCTGCATCTAAAGAAGTGATAATAGTCAGACCGGCCGTATAAAACTCTTCTTTGCTACCTAGCATTTTAATTACTTCTTCCCTTACTTGCTCTGCGTAGTAATCTGCCGTAATCGTTTCATTGCGATCTCGTTTTTGTAAAATAATCGGTGTGTCTATGGCCTCTTTTGCCGCTTCTTTAGTTATATAACCGTCCTCTAGCATGCGAAGGATTACATAATTGCGGCGCTCTTTTACTCTAGCATAATTTTTATCGGGATTTAAATTTGAAGGTGCTTTCGGCAAGCCGGCAATAAAGGCTGATTCGGCAATAGTTAACTCTTCGATTGATTTGTTAAAATAATTCTGTGCTGCCATAGCTACGCCGTATGCTCCATGACCGAAAAATGTTTGATTAAGATACAACTCTAAAATTTGCTCTTTGGTGAAGGTATTAGAAATCATATAAGATAGCACGGCTTCTTTGATCTTACGCTTTATTGAGACTTCATTGGTTAGCAAGAAATTTTTAACTACTTGCTGAGTGATGGTAGAGCCTCCCTCCATTCGGCGATGATGCAGAAGGTTTGAGATATTAAGAATCGCCGCTCTGATTATACCCGGAATATCCACACCGGGATGGCTAAAAAAATTCTTATCTTCTGCCGCAATAAATGCCTCGATCAATGAATTCGGTACACTGTTAATAGGCACGAATACTCGACGTTCAAAGGCATATTCTTCCATCAATTTCCCGTCACGCGAATAAACACGAGTCACTGACGGAGGATAATAATTTGTCAGCTGTGAGTAATCCGGTAGATCTCTCGAATAATAATAGATTATATAGGCAACTACGCCAAAACCTATTAAAGCCAGCACGCTAAAAATTTTTAAGTAAAAATATAAAGATTTGTACATTAAGATGATTTTATGTTTATTAGGCTATGGTATTTTAACTAAGTTATAGAATTTATCGGGTCATATAGTTCTGTTTTGTCATACCGTGGCTTGACCCACTACTGTACGAACGTTGAAAAAAGGCTGTGTCATGCCGTGACTTGATCACGGCATCCAGGAAAATAAAGCCATATTAGACTTATTTTGAATCTTTTTATGATATTATAAGCTGGATTCCGTGGTCGTAGCCACGGAATGACAGAATTTTTACCTCTTTATTTAAACGTTCGTACAGTAGTACACCCCATTATGTCATTCCCGCGTAGGCGGGAATCCAGACTTTTTTACCTTGTCATGCTGAACTTGTTTCAGCATCCCTTATAGTAGATCCTGAAATAAATTCAGGATGACTATAATTTTCTGGATTCCCGCCTGCGCGGGAATGACACCGAGGGCGTTTTTAACCATCCATGCAACAACGCCTGAATGGTGTGATTTATACGAAGAAATTATAAAGTAAGAACTGGATACCGTGGTCAAGCCCACTACTGTACGAACGTTTAAATAAAGAGGTAAAAATTCTGTCATTCCGTGGCTACGACCACTTCAGTCCAGCTTATAATATCATAAAAAGATTCTAAAATAAGTCTAATATGGCTTTATTTTCCTGGATGCCGTGATCAAGTCACGGCATGACACAGCCTTTTTTCAACGTTCGTACAGTAGTGAATGGGGTGTGGGAATGACATCGAAAATTCGAGCCATGCAACAACGCCCCGTTTTCACGGGAATGACATAAAAGAGTACAGGTATGACACAACTCTTACCTATATTACTTCTCCGGCTAAGCTATTATTTGCTGCTTTAATAATTTTTACGTCGATAATTTTCCCAAGTAAATTTTTATCGGGATTTGCTATATATACCGACTGCATGTACGGTGTTTTGCCGATTATCTGATCGTCAAATTTACCGTTTCGGTCAAATAAAACTTTCATAACACTACCGACACAATTTTCGTTAAAAGCTAATTGCTGATCGCTCAGTTCTTTTTGTAATATGCTAAGCCTTTCCGATTTTATATTTTCCGGTAATTGCTCTTTTAATGCACCGGGCGTACCAGGACGCGGGCTATATTTAAATGAATAGCATTGCCCGTAACCGACTTTGCGAACCAAATCCAAGGTGTCGGCAAAATCTTCATCGGTTTCACCCGGAAAGCCGACGATAAAGTCCGAAGAAAAAACTATATCGGGACGCTCCGCACGCAGGCGGTTAATAACATCAAAATAATAATCCCGCTCATGCTTGCGGTTCATTGCCTTTAAAATTTTATTTGAACCGGATTGTACCGGTAAATGCAAGAAAGGCATTAATTTTTGTTCTAAGCCATGCAGTTTTATTAAATCATCCGACATATCGATCGGGTGCGAAGTAGTGTAGCGAATACGCTCTAAGGTAGGTATGGCGCTCAAATGCTTTATTAAATCTGCCAAACTACAAATTTTATCATCGAGACCTTTACCGTGATAGGCATTAACATTCTGACCAAGTAACGTTATTTCTTTAGCACCGCTTGCAGTTACCTTTAATGCTTCTCTATATATTTGTTCTAGATTCCTTGAAAATTCTGCGCCCCTAGTATAAGGCACTACACAAAAAGTGCAAAATTTATCACACCCCTCTTGTACGGAAATAAAAGCACTAGCCCCCTGAGGGTATAATTGCTCAGGTAATTTATCAAATTTTGTTTCTTCGACAAAATCAAGATTAATCAAATGCTTTTCGTGTCTAACGACTTTTACGATTAGCTCCGGTAAATTATAATATGATTGCGGTCCGACAACAATATCTACATACGGCGTTCTTTGAAAAATTTCTTCCCCTTCCGCTTGCGCAACGCAGCCGGCCACCACGATTATTGCCGGATTTAAACCCTGCCCTTTTCGTTGATCTTGAAGTTTTTTAATACGTCCTAATTCTGAATAAGTTTTTTCTGCAGCTTTTTCTCTAATATGACAGGTATTTAAGATAATAATATCGGCATCCGCCATGCTTTCGGTAGCTTCATAACCAAACGGATAAAGCAAATCCTGCATTTTGATGGAGTCGTAGACATTCATCTGACAGCCGTAGGTTTTGATAAAAAGCTTTTTGCTCATGGTTTTAGGATAGTTATACAAATAAAGTGATAAAGTTATGCTGAGCTCGTTTCAGCATCTATTCAGGATGACGCATAGCATGGATTCCCGTTTTCAGGCGTTGTTGCATGGCTCGATAAAAGCAGCAGTATGTCATTCCCGCCTGCGCGGGAATGACATCGAAAATTCTAGCCATGCAACAACGCCCCGTTTTCACGGGAATGACATCAACAACAATCTTAAAAATGTGTTGTAAATCTTAAGTGAAAAGTTTGAGTATCATCATATGGTTTTTTCTTAATCGGGAAGCCCCAATCCATTCTGATCGGTGCAAAACGTGTGACCCAAATAAAGCCGAAACCTACTGAAGCTCGCAATGACTTATCGTTATAAAAGCCGTAAGGTGTTTGAAATTTTTTCTTATTTAAACCTACGCCCCATAGACTGCCTAAATCCATAAAGACCGCACCCGTTAAATTAAATTCTTCAGGTAAAGGAGTAGGGAAATTAAGCTCTGTAGAAAAGGTATAATATTTTTCGCCGCCTAATCCTTCATCAGTAGTTTTTTCACGAGGTCCAACTCCACCGCTAGCGAATCCTCTTAAAGTATAGTCTCCAAGATTAAAACGATCCGAAATACGAACAGTTTTGCCTGCAACTCCTAGGATAGTACCGCCTGATGCCGATAATTTTAAAGTAAGTTTATTATTTATGAAGGATTTAAAATATTTACCGTCAACTTCATGTTTTAAATATTTATTATTTCCGCCGACGCCAGCAAATTCTTGCGTACCGCTTATTAAGTAACCGTTTTTTGGAATAATTCTACTATCCGTTTGATCATAGGTAATAGTCTGACCTATTGCCGAGGTAGTAAATTTCCCCATTTGTTCGGTTAAAAATATCGAATTTGACGGACTTGGAGCATTTAAAGTATCTTGCTTAATCAAATAATCAATTTCATGGCTTAAATCTTCCATAATCTCATAACCGAGCGAAGTTTTAAAACCAATAGAATGTTTTTTATATCCTTGATCTCCTTGAGATAAAAAAGTAGAACCACGACCACTATACTCTCTAAATATATTACCACTAAGAGATAAATCTCTATCTAAAAAATGCGGCTCCGTTATACCGGCATACAAACTAGAGCTTTTTTTACCCATTAGCACGCCGGCATTTAGTAATTTACCGGTGCCGACTAGGTTACGTTCTAAAAAGGATAAACGCCCAAATATACCGCCGGAGGTATTATACCCGAAGTCAAAGCCGACAGAAGAAGTAGATTTTTCATCAACGTCAATATTAAGGTCGTATTTGTCTTTTTCTTTTGTCGGAGTGACGATAATAGCCACTTTTTCAAAATAATCTAAGTTTCGGAGATTACGTTCGCCTTTTTCTATATAGGTGCGATTAAATATATCCCCTTCTTCAACCTTAAACTCTCTTCTTATAACCTTATCTTCAGTTTTTAAATTATTATTAATGTTAATTTTATTTATAAAAACTCTATCTGCTTTATCGATAATAAATTTAATGTTAATAGTGTGATCTGAATTTTTATTTTCTATATCCGGATAAACATTTACAGCCGGATAGCCCATGCTAGCAAAATATCCGGCAATTTTTTCAGCCGTATTATCTAAAGCTTTCATATTAAAAATATCACCTTGTTTGACGGTAATAAATTTATTAATTTCTGATATATTAATATTCGGTAACTTATTATCGATCGTAATATCACCGAACTTATATTTATCTCCTTCATCTAGCGAATAGGTAAGAGTGAAATATTCTTTAGTAGGGCTTAGTGTTGCTGTTGCCGATATTAATCTAAAATCAGCAAATCCGACTGACTGGTAAAACTCTTTTAATAGCTCTTTATCGTATTCTATGCGATCCGGATCATAAGTGTCGTTAGTTTCTAGAAAACGAAACCATCTAGATTCTCTAGTTAAAATAACGGTTTTAAGTTCACCGTCACGATAATGTTCATTACCGCTAAAATAAATGTATTTTATACCGGTTTTCGGTCCTTCGGCGATATCAAATATAACTTTAACCCTATTATTTTCTAAATTCTCGATTTTAGGTGTTACGGTACTGGAAAAACGCCCTGAACGTTTATATATTTCCAGTATTTTTTTTAGGTCCAATTCAATTTTTGCCTGGCTGAGTGACTCACCCGACACGGTATAAATCTCTTTAGCTAGCATTCCCGTTTTTATTTTAGAATTACCGGTAAATACCACGCTACTTATAAAAGGTGTTTCCGTAACGGTAACAACAAGATTACCACCGTTTAAAAATTTAATATTTATATTTTTAAAAAGCGAAGTAGCATATAAATTTTTAACTGCTTCGTCTTCTTTTGATGAATTATAAACATCACCGACTTTAAGGTTTAAATAGCTCTCGATAGTAGAACGTTCTACTCGATGATTCCCTTCTATCGTTACTTTTTGAATAGTGCCGTCGGCTAATAAAAAATGACAGTAGAAAACAGTTATTGCTATAATTGTTAATTTAATAATTGATCGAATTTTCACCTAAAACCTTCTTTAGATTGTAATTAATAAAAATTTAAAATCGTGTTCTACTATAGTAGATAATATTAATAAGAGCAAGTAGATCGTGCATTAACTTATAATTTACTACAAGAAAATTGTGATTATGAGTAGGCATTGTTGCATGGCTACCGGAATCGTCTGAGGTAAGAAGCCGTAGGCGTTGTTGCATGGATCGAAAATTAATAAAAATCCGTCATGGCGAAGCCGCGAAGTGGCTGTGGCCATCCAGGCTATCCCGAATTACATTCGGGATTTAATTAGAATACTAAACGAGTTTAGTATAAAAATATGTTTATACTTAGATGGCCACGGCGCCAAGGAGGCGCCTCGCCATGACGATTCCGGTAGCCATGCAACAATGCCTGCAGGCGCTCACAATGACGTTGTAGGCATCCCTACACAACAATAACATCCTCTTAAGAAAACAAGCCTTTTATATCATTTGAAACAGAAATTATCATAAGAAAAATTATCATTCCCGCTCCCAATTGTAGTAAAATATTTCTAATACGATTATTCGGTAATTTACCGGTAATTGCCTCATAAATTATAAATATTAAATGCCCTCCATCAAGAACCGGAATGGGCAAAAGATTAAGCAGCCCTAAATTAATCGATAGCATAGCCATAAACAATAAAAACACACCTGACCCTTGAGCTAGTGACTTGCCGGATTCCTTCGCGATAGTTAACGGTCCACCTATTTCCTCAAAAGATCGCTGCCCTATCACCATTTGAGTAAGAGCTTTCAACGTTAAAGTTGAAAAATTTATAGTAGTGCTAACAGCTTCTACGCCACTTGAAAAAATATTCATTTTAACATGGATAGGTTCATTTTTAGCTATAATCCCTATACGAGTTTTTTTTATTTTTCTTACTTGGTTAGATGTAGAAAATATTTCTTCAGGTGTCACCTCAATAGTAACTTCTTCTCCCTTCCTTTCGATTAGTAAATTTAAAGGCTGATCGCGGGTAATTAATATCTCATTTTGTAAATCGCTAAAATCTTTAACGATTTTATTATTAATTTTAATAATTTTATCATTTTCCCGTAAGCCGGCTTTTTCTGCGGCAGATGAAGCTATTACTTCCCCGATCACCGCCGGAATTTCTACCTTCCCTAAACAAAAATAAAAGCCGGTAAATATTATAACGGCCAGCAAATAATTAATCATCGGTCCGGCAGCCACGATTAAGAAACGCGCTAAACATGATTTAGCAAAAAAAGCTACTTTTTCATTAATAACTTGTGTTTTATCAATCGTTGATCGATCATAACCGTAAATCTTAACATATCCGCCAAACGGCAAGAGGCAAATTTTCCACCTCACCCCTCTTTTGTCCGTAATGCCTATTAGTTCTTTCCCAAATCCTATAGAAAACTCCTCAACTTTTACCTCAAAAAACCTTGCTGCTAAGTAATGCCCCAATTCATGGATAAATACTAAAATACTAATTGTTAAAATAAATCCAAATATTGATAACATAAATAAATTTTATAAGTTTACTAATAAGAAGTTTTGTTATATCTTGTCATTTCGTGATTTGATCGGCGTCGTTGCATGGATAGGCTGAAGCGTGTTCGATGTCCTTCCCGTGAAAACGAGGCGTTGTTGCATGGCTAATAATTTCCGTATTATGGTTATTATAAGTACGGTGTCATACCGTGGCTTGACCACGGTATCCAGAAAAACCTTAATAAAAAGACTGGATGCCGTGGTCAAGCCACGGCATGACACCGAAACACTTTGCAAAAATTTGAGCCATGCAACAACACCGACTTCATTACGAAATCTCTGCTTTTTCTTCATCTATTTTATACATTATGAACTCGAATAAAATCAATAAAAAAACAATAGCGCGCATTGCAGCGGTACAAACTATTTATCAATATATGTTACAAAGCTCGGAACAAAATATAGATTCTATAGTAGAAAAAATGATTGCTTTTTATCAAGATGAAAAAACAAGCGATGATTCTGAAACTAATTCACATGAGCATTTAAAAATAACGTTAAACATAAGTCATTTTAAGATGTTGGTAAAGCTAGTAATTGAAAATTCTGAACAAATAGAGCAAATTATCTCTACGCATCTAACAAATACTAAAGATATTACTCATATGCCTATTTTACTTTCGTCATTATTACGTGTTAGTATCTGCGAATTACTGTTTTTTGCCGATATACCGGCTAAAGTAGTAATTAATGAATTTACGGATATCGCTAACGATATGTTAAATGAGCATGAAATAGGCTTTGTTAATTCAATGTTAGATACCATAGCCAAAGAAACTCGACCTCTTACATAACTCTACTTCTAAAGGTAATTTATACGTCGCACCTAGGCTCAAATCCTCACATATGTTAAGTACGCTACGGTTTTGCGCACCGTGTATTCTTCAAATTCCTCTTTATAAGCGAGTTCTGTAAGGGTCTAGTAAGAAAAATAGAAAAAATCATATGTCAGACAATTTAAAAGGTTATAGAAGTAAGTTCGTTAGAGTTAAAACTTCTAAAAAACGAACAATCTCATCAAATAAATGGCTAAAACGCCAATTAAACGATCCTTATGTTTCTAAAGCTCGCTTAGACGGTTATAGATCGAGAGCGGCATATAAATTGCTTGAGATTCATGAAAAGTTTAAATTATTCAAATCCGACATGAAAATAGTTGATTTAGGCGCAGCCCCCGGCGGCTGGAGCCAAGTTGCGGCAAATTTTACAAAATCTACAGATAGCGATTCAAATAGTAAAATAATTTCCGTAGATTTATTAGAGATTGAACCGATTGCCGGGGTAGATTTTTTTCAAAAAGATTTTTTTGATCAAGAAACGGAAGAGATGATTATAGAAGCTTTGAGCGGCAAAGCCGATATAGTAATGAGCGACATGGCATCAAATACTACAGGACATAAAGCTACCGATCACACTAGGACACTTTTTTTATGCGAGCAAGCTTTTGATTTTGCTCTGAAAATTCTGAAGCCGCACGGGCATTTTATTGCTAAAATTTTTCGTGGAGGTACGGAAACCGAGCTTTTAACTAAAGTTAAACTCAATTTCTCTTTAGTTAAACATTTTAAACCTTCTTCCAGTAGAAAAGAATCTACAGAAATTTATTTAGTCGCTTTAAATAAGCGAAATATCGATACTAAATAAAAAATTATCGAAATTTTATAGCTTAATAGTTGCATAATAATCTCACTCAACGCTAATAATTTACCTTCTTAAATATATTTCATTAAAATTTTCATGGCAAATATTAAATAAAATGCTAATAGTGAAGTGGCATAAAATATATATGGAGAAGAAAATAATGCATTGGCTTGATGTTGAAGAAATTGCTAGTCAGTTAGAAGAAAATTATCATGATGAATACGTCCCGCATATGAAATTATTAGACCTTCAGCAAATGATAACATCTCTAAGCGATTTTGAAGATCACGAAGTAGAAGTACAAAGGGCTACGTTAGAAGAAATTCGCGACAAATGGGAAGAAATAAGAGAAGGATTTAACGAAGAAGATGCTGATTAAAAATATAATATTTACGTCAAAAAACATCTTTATTATCTTTATTAAGGTATCTATATCGTTAAATTGATATTATCAGGCAGCAAGATATATAATAACTAACAGTAAAATAGCAATTGCTTGAAAAAATACCCTTAAAGACATTAGCTTTGAGCTAAATTTTTTACCAAACTTCCCGCCGATAGCCATCGATATAACACCTATCGCTAAAACTATAACCGTCAAACTTAAGGCAATTAATATATATATCATATTAATAAATTATTTTTATAATTTTATACTGCTCGTATTTCGAGAATTGAAGATTGTCACCCCCCGACTTGTGCTTTGGTGCATGGCTACCGGAATCGTCATTGCGAGGAGGCATTTATGCCGACGCGGCAATCCAGTTAAATATATTTTTATGCTAAACTTGTTTAGCATTCTAATTAAATTCCTCATTACATTCGGGATAGCCTGGATTGCCACAGCCACTTCGCGGCTTCGCAATGACGAGTTTTTTATTAATTTTCGAGCCATGCAACAACGCCCCTGACTTGGGAACTAGCTCCGGAAAAGTAAGAACCGGATAACGTGGTAGGCTCGGTACGACAACTCTTCAGATTAACAAAATATATATATGGTGCCAATGTGGGGATTTGAACCCCAGACCTACGCATTACGAATGCGCCGCTCTACCGGCTGAGCTACATCGGCATATATTTTTTTCTACGTTAGATTTATATGTTTAAATAATTTTAATTCTATAGAATATAGTAAATTATAAAACTGCAAATATTATTCTTATTAGTACTTTTCAAACAAAAAATCAACAGCAATCCCAGTAATAGATTACTTTTGAAAAATCTAACTTTTTTAAATCTTCTTTCAATATTAAGAATGTTGCAATACCTGCATCTCCAAAGTTAATATGATTATCTGAATCAATTTGTAATAATACTTCATAATTCCCTTCATTTTCTAGATAAGGACCATCTTGTACAAAAGAAGGATACCCTCCTATTTGATGAGAATTAAAGTCATCAATTAATAAGCTATATAGATCGCAGAAATCTGGTTCTTCATCATCTTCTTTGATATACTTCTCAAAAATTTCTGAAAAATTAGGATTAAGGGCTGAGACGGGTTTTTGAGTGTTATAAAAATTTAAAATGTGAGGATATTCTATAGGAAAACCTTCAGGTGTCTTTAAAAAACTTAAATCTTGGTAATCATCATAATTTTCAGGATGAGGTATATATAAAATTTTATAACTGCTTTCTTCACCTCCATAACCCATTCCATATAACTCATTATCTTCAATATAAATTTGTAATAATCCATCTCTAGGAAATGGCTCTAAAAATGGTGCATCTACAAAATTAATCTGTGCAAGTAGATATAAAGGCTTACCTTCCTTTGTGCTAGGATACTCTATGTTTTTTGGTAAATAAGGTACTCCACCAAATTTACTTTGATATAATTGTATGTTTTTTGAGTGCCGATAATCTTTAACTGGAGTTGCTTTAATACCTATAGCTGGCTTTATTGTATTATATATATCTCTTAGTACTTGAATATCGGATATTTTATTATTGTTCATAATATATAATGCTAATTTTTTTCTAGATTGCCACGTCGGTACTTTGTACCTCCGGCTTTGTTGCATGGCTCAAATTTTTGATGTCATTTTAGCTAAAAGCGGGAATCCAGAAAATATTTAAGCGAATTATATAGTAAATTTTTATATAATTTTGTTTATTTTAAATGTTTTTTCTAGATTCCCGCCTTTAGCTAGAATGACATAGGGCGCGCGGGAATGACATCGAAAATTCGAGCCATGCAACAACGCCACGTGAATCGGAAAATAATATACGTGAAGTATTTCGAGAATTGGATTTTATTTTGAAGGGTGAGTGCACGGAGCGTACACTTAGTACGTGAGTACACGAATCCCTGATAAAATAAAAAAACAATTCTTGAAAGACGAGCAGTATATTAATTCAATACATTCGACCATTCAGGATCGGAAGCGTCTTGCGGCGTTATAATTTCCCTTTCATTATAGCCTGTTATATCTATTGCGTAAATCTTATTTTTACCGGCAACTTTACCTCTTGACGGCCATCCTTTAGCAAACATAATAACACGACCGTTAGGTGCCCAACAAGGTCCTTCTACCAAATATCCGCTAGTAATTATCCTTTCGCTATTTTCATCTGCTTCACCGTACGGCTTCATAACTCCGATAGTAAAACCTTCACCTCTAGTAATTTTAGTAAATACGATATGATCTCCTTTCGGTGACCAGCTCGGTGCGGCATAAGATCCTCCGCCGAAGCTAATACGCTGTACATTCGTCCCGTCGGAATTCATAATATATAATTGGCGCGTGCCGCTTCTATCGGAATTAAATACTATTTTGCTGCCGTCCGGCGAATAGGTCGGCGAAGTATTAATACCGAAACCATCGGTTAACCGGCGAAGATTTTTAGTTGCCAAGTCAATTTCGTAAATATGAGTCGAACCGTTTTTTGCTATCGACATCACTGCTTTGTTGCTATTAGGAGAAAAACGCGGAGCAAAAGACATGCCTGAAAAATCACCTACTACGCTTTCTTTACCTGTTTTTAAATCTCGTTCATAAACAAGAGCTCTTTTTTTCGCGTATGAGACATAAAAAATCTTATCTGATGAACATGAAAATCTCGGCGTTAATGCAAGGGTTTTACCGTCGGTAAGATATCTATGGTTAGCACCGTCATAATCCATTAACGCTATTCTTTTTACCCTCTTTAAATATGGTCCGGTTTCTGAAACATACACTATTTTAGTATCAAAATAGCCCTGATCGCCGGTAATTTTTTCATAAATTTTATCGGCGATTTTATGCGCTACTCTGCGGCTTAAATTTGCGGATACCTCAAATATTTCACCGACAAGCTGTTTTTCTAGCGTTGTATCCCATAATATAAAACTAATTTTAAGCTTCCCGTTAGAAAGCTTCTCAACTGAACCGTTTATTAACAGGCTAGCATTAATTTGTCGCCATGCGGCAAAAAGCGGCTTATGCCCTACCCCTCTCTTTTCTTCTATAAAAGAGACAGAAGAAATTGGACGAAATAGACCCGAAAGTTTTAAATCATTGGCAATAACTTTAACTATTTCATTCCCGATTTCATTATCTTCACTATTATTCGCATCGAATTTATTGACTGCCACCGGCGTCGGATTAGCTTGCCCACGGTCTATATTTATAGTTTCAATAGCGTAACTATTTAAGCCAAATAGTAATAATATAAAATATACGATGCCATATATGATGTTTTTCACTTAAAAATACTCCGATTTTTATAATGTAATTTTATCTTAATAATAGCTACACAGTGGACAGCTAAAACGTCATTGCGAGGAGGCAATGCCTGGATAGTAAAAGCATCTTTTATGTCATTCCCGCGCGGCATTGTTGTGTGGTTCCAAATCCCCCGTTATTGCGAGGAGGGACGTAGTCCCGACGTGGCAATCCAGGAAAAAAAATAGCGAAAACTGCTATGAAATTTATTATTTTCTAGATTGCCGCGCTCCTTGCAGTCGCTCGCAATGACGTTTGGGGTATCCACGCAACAACGCCTTCCCGCGTAGGCGGGAATCCAACCTTATTTATGTCATGCTGAACTTGTTTCAGCATCTCTTGTATTAGATCCTGAAATAAATTCAGGATGACTTAAAAGTATTTTTCTGGATTCCCGTTTTCACGGGAAGGACACCCTAGGTATTTTTACTTATCCATTCACAACTTACTCGGATCGAAACTAAAATTAATTTCTTTCCAATAATTAAAACGTGCCGGTTCAAGGTTTTCGATAGGGCTTGCTTGCCACACCGCTCTAACTGCACTATCGACTAATGCCTCGCAAACACTACCGGCAATATTAGGGCAAATTGCTTCTTTAATTTTCACTTGTTCCACATTGCCGATTTTATCTAAAGTAATATTTAAGATTACCTGTACTTTGTTATTATTTCGCGCACCTGCCGGAATATTATTCCACTGTCTTTCAATTTGTTTTTTTATTAATGCCATTTCACTAATAGAAAGCGGTGAGCCTTCTCTATAGTTTCCTTTAGATTCTTTTCCTTTATCCTCTTGCTTTGATCGCGAATATTTACTTGATTTTAAATTATTTCCTTCAGAAGATTGCTCTAGATTTTTCAGCAGCGAATCTAAATCATCGGTATTTTTTTCCTTCTTTTTTATTTCTTTCGGCTTTTCTTTTTTTATTTGAGCTTCTTTTTTAATTTCCTTTACCGGTGGTTTTTCTTCCGGCTTTTTCTCTTCGGGCAATTTTTCCTCTTTCGGTTTCTCAATTTCCTTTTTTTCTTCTAGCGGTTTTTTCTCTTCCTCTATCGGTTTTTCTTCTTGCACTTTAGGTTCTATAGGCGGTTCTTCCTTCGGCTTCTCTTCCGTTAATTTTTTATCAGGTAAATTTTGCTCCTCGCTAACTTTCGGTTTACTCTGTTCTGATTTCTTAGCATCCTCATTTTCAACAGGTTTTTCTTTTTGTTTTTTCTGTGTTATAATGTTAGATTTATCACTAATCGGCAACATTTCAAAGGTTATTATTTGCTCTTCCGGTAATTTCTCAAAAAGTGAAGGTACGCCGAATAGAAAAAAATACAGCACAAATAGATGGAGCGCAATCGAGCAACTAAGAAAAATAAGGAAATTATTATACTGACGTATATCACCTGATTTTTGAATATCTTTATTTTTCATTATGCTTAACATTTGAAATAAGAGCTACTCTTGAAAAACCGGCGGCATGTATTTCGGCAACTACCTCCACCACTTCCCCATAAGATACGTTTTTATCACCTCGTACAAAAATTCTTGTGTCTTTTTTTTCTTTAGTAATATTTGCAAGCTTAGCTGTTAAAGATTTTCTCTCTATTGGAGTTTCAAGAAGAAAAACCTCGCCTTTATTATTGATACTAATAACGAGCGGCTCATCCTGACCTGAAATAGGACTAGAATTTGTTTCAGGTAAATCAACGTTAATGCCCGATACTAGCATCGGCGACGTAACCATAAAAATAATTAACAGCACTAGCATTACGTCCACTAGAGGCGTAACATTGATTTCGCTTACCAACGCCCTTTTATTTCTTCTAATGCCTGAATTTCCCAGCTTAATAGCCATTACATTTTCTCCTGATCAATCGCTTTAGAAAGTATAGAATTTAATTCACTAATAAAATCTTCAATTTTGTTGTTCATAAAAGTTATGCGAGCAGCAAGGTAATTGTAAAAAATTACCGCCGGAATTGCGGCAAATAAACCGATTGCAGTGGCAAGCAAAGCCTCGGCAATACCCGGTGCTACAACCGCTAGGGAAGTATTTTTTGAAGTAGCAATAGACTGGAAGCTATGCATAATTCCCCAAACCGTACCGAACAAGCCTATAAAAGGTGCGCTAGAGCCGACAGTTGCTAAAAAACTTAAATTTTTCTCTAACTTTTCGATTTCTCTATTTTGCGCTAAATACATCGATTGCACTATTCTCTCCTTATGACTAGTTTTTAGAGCGTCGGAAAGCCCCTTAGTATTTAGGCTTTTACATTCATCCATAGCCGATACGAATACTGAAGCAAGAGGATTGTTAACTGATCTTTTAATATTCTCATATAAATGATCCAAGACCCCGCCGGACCAAAAAATACTTTCAAAAGCCGTAATTTTTTTCCTTATCTGCATTAAGCGAAAAATTTTATCAAATATAATAGCCCATGACCAAATAGAGGCAATTACTAACATTAGCATAACGGATTTGCCTATAATATCGGAAGAGCTTATTAAAACAAAAATTGAAAAATGATCTTGCGTTACGACTTCTAAGGTTTCTTGAATATTTGGAGTTGTACTCATTGAATTACACTAGTTATTTACGTTAATAAATTATATATATTTATTTTAACTTTGTCATTAGGTTCTGTGAATAGCGTTGTTGCATGGCTCGAATTTTTGCAAAGTGTTTCGGTGTCATCTAGTTGCTTGACCCACTACTGTACGAACGTTGAAAAAAGGCTGTGTCATGCCGTGACTTGATCACGGCATCCAGGAAAATAAAGTCATATTAGACTTATTTTAGAATCTTTTTATGATATTATAAGCTGGATTCCGTGGTCGTAGCCACGGAATGACAGAGTTTTTACCTCTTTATTTAAACGTTCGTACAGTAGTGGGCTTGACCACGGCATCCAGTCTTTTTATTAAGGTTTTTCCGGATACCGTGGGAGGGGCCTCGGTATGACAAGTTTTAAACGATTTTAACCATCCACATGGGCATTACCTCCTCACAACGGTAATTTATTGCAATAGGCTAACTACTTGCTCAAAACTCATTAAATACTCTTCTTCTTTATCTAAATCTTTTATTTTTAAGTTATTATTTTCTTGCTCGGTATCGCCGATAAAAATAACAAAGCCGGCATTATCGGCAATTGCCCGCTGCATTCTTTTAGTCATTTTTCCTGCAGCATCCATAATTACGGGAATATTTTGCCCCCGTAACTTATCGGCAATTATTAAACAATGCTCAATATTATTATCCTTGATAGGCAAAATAAATACGGGTCTTATTGAAGATATATTATATTCTTTCATTAAGGCAAGCCTTTCAATTCCGGCAGCAAAACCGATAGCAGGGGCATTTTCCCCGCCCATAATTTTACTAAGACCGTCATAACGCCCACCGGCAAGGATAGTCGATTGCGCGCCGAGTTTTTTACTAGTAAATTCAAAAGCAGTATGGCAATAATAATCAAGACCTCGCACTAAACGGGGATTTATATTATATTTGACGTTTAATAAATCTAGATATTTTAGCAGTTCGGCAAAATATTTTTTAGATTCATCGGTATAATATTCGGATAAAATCGGAGCGTTTACTATTATTTTTTGATCATTTTCATTTTTGGAATCAAGAATTCGCATAGGATTTTTAAGCAGCCTTATTTTGCTATCCTCTGATAATTCATCCTTAAAATCATTGAGATATTCTACTAATTTCTGCTGATAATTTGCTCTAGACTCCGTGCATCCTAGAGAATTAAGCTCTAAAATTGTGTCCTTTTCGATTTCAAGACTTGTTAAGATATCTACTGCAAGCTTTATAACTTCAGCATCGGAATAAGAGCCGTTAGCCCCGATATACTCATAATTTAATTGGTGAAATTGTCGCTGTCTACCAGCTTGCGGTCGGTCATATCTAAAAACAGGACCGTATGAGAAAAACTTTAGAGGGAGTTTTTGTTGCAAGCCGTTTGAGATAACAGCTCTCATAATTCCCGCGGTAAATTCCGGTCTTAGCGCAATAGATTCATCGCTTTTATCTAAAAAACTATAAATTTCTTTACTGATAACGTCAGAACTCTCGCCCATAGAGCGATTAAAGACTTTAGTATATTCAAGGATCGGCGTACTCATCGGCACATAGCCGTATAACTCACCAATCTCTCTTGCCTTTTTAATTATAAAGTCATGCACTTTATAATCATCCGGCAATAGGTCTTTCATTCCGCGTAAAGGTCTAAGCTTATCGGTCATTTTGGCTTATCTATAATTTATTTTATGGCATTCTCACAACTTTTTATGTATCCCTGCACAGCATTGTTGCGTGGATCGATAAAAGCAGCAGTATGTCATTCCTGCTTTAGGTGGGCGTTGTTGCATGGCTCGAAAATTAATAAAAAACCCGTCATTGCGAAGCCACGAAGTGGCTGCGGCAATCCAGGCTATCCCGAATGTAATGAGGGATTTAATTAGAATACTAAACAAGTTTAGTATAAAAATATGTTTAACTGGATTGCCACGTCGGCATAAATGCCTCCTCGCAATGACGATTCTGGTAGCCATGCAACAACGCCCTTTAGGTGCGGAATCCAGACTTTTTATTGTCATGCTGAACTTGTTTCAGCATCTCATAATAGATCCTGAAATAAATTCAGGATGACTATATATTTTCTGGATTCCCGCCTGCGCGGGAATGACATAAATCTCAGCTATCCAATTTGAATCAGTACACTTACACCCGTTCTTTCTTCACAAAGAATGATCTAACAATATACAAACTAAATATTATAATAAACCAATATATTAAGGCACGTCCTGCTATTAATAAATTAAACTCCCCATCATACATTTGTATAAACAACAAATACAAACAAGCCAGTAAAATAAACGGTGCAATAATAAATACAATAGGACATTTAAAGGGACGTTGCGCATTTGGTAATTTAATTCTAAAAAGCATTACTATTATAGCAACGGTAGTATAATCGATTAGCGAACCCATGGATGTTAATTGTATTGTAATTTCGGTAGGACAAAAACCTCCTAACAATGCTGCAAGCGCTGAAAATATTATAATCGTAACATATGGACTATCATATTTAGGGTGGAGCTTGGCAAAACTTTTTGGCAATAAACCGTCACGAGCAATTGCATAAAAAATACGAGAAGTACCGTAAATATTCATCATCAGCACGGTCATCATTCCGCAAACCGCACCGGTTGCAACGATAGCCGAACCGATTTTGCTATTATTAAGAGATAAAGCATAAGCAAGCGGTTGATCATTATTTAGTTGATCAAACGGAGCTATACCGGTAACAAGTCCCGCCATCACTACATAAACTAAAGTTGTCAAAACCAGTGAACCTATAATGCCAATCATTATATCACGTTTCGGATTTTTACATTCTTCAGCAGCAGTTGCAATCGTCCCAAAACCTGTAAATGCTAAGAATAATATTGAAGAACCGACCAAAACATTACTAAAGCCGAACGGCATAAAATTTCCCCAATTCGTGGCATCAAAATGCGGAGCAGCAGCTAGTATAAAAGCAAATATTGCCCCCATTTTTACGAAAACTAAAATTGCATTTAGTTTTTTGCTGTCTTTAGTACCTAAAAATAAAATAAATCCAATAAATACTGAAATTAAGAAAGCCGGTAAGTTTATTATTCCACCGTTCGCCGGTACGGTCGTTAACATTTTCGGTAAATATACCCCGCCTGCTTCTAATATTCCTTGAAAATAACCTGACCAGCCGGCAGCAACAATCCCGGCTGCCACACCAAGCTCAAGAATTATTACACTACCTATTAACCAAGCAAATATCTCACCAAATGCAACATAGGAATAAGTATAAATACTGCCCGAAGTCGGTAACATCGTAGCAAGTTCTGTATAAACAAGAGCCACAAAAATACAAGTAACACCGGCAATTGCATAAGATACCATTACGGCCGGACCGGAATATTTTGCGGCAATCATGCCGGTTGTAACAAATACGCCGGTACCGATCATTGCCCCAAGCCCTAGCAGTACTAAATCAAATGCTCCAAGAGTTTTACTAAGACCGCTGCTGCTTCCTAGTTCTCTTACCGATTCAAAACTTTTCTTCTTTAAAAAACTCATTATTTCCTCAAATTATTATAAGATAAATTTTTAGTTATTCTATAGTGTCATTGTAAAAACATCGTCATTGCGAGGAGCGTAGCGACGTGGCAATCTAGTTCTTGTTATGCTGAACTTGATTCAGCATCTCATGAAAAGATCCTGAAATAAATTCAGGATGACTATTTTTCCCTAGATTGCCGCGTCGATTCTACGAATATCCTCGCAATGACGATTCTAGTATAACACTACCCTATCTCTCTCGTAATCCAGCCGCCGCCAAGTACCCTGTCGTTATCATATATAACGCATGCCTGCCCCGGAGCTACCGCTTTTTCCGGCGATAATAATTTTATTCTCATCTCGGAATCGCTTATTTTGCTTACATAAGCAGGAGTCGGCGGTCTCATTGAGCGAATTTTAACGGTTACTTCAAGTTTTTCTCCTTCCTTAATCCCTTTCCCTAGCCAATTAACGTCTTTAATAATAAATTCGCAAGCTTTTAAGGCCGATTCCGGTCCGGCATATATAGTTTTTGTTACGGGATCGATTTTTACCACATATAGAGGCTCATGAAATGATATCCCAAGCCCGCGACGCTGACCGACGGTATAATTAATTATCCCCTCATGAGTACCGAGTTCAAAACCGTTAACATGAACTATTTTACCTTTTTCATTAGCATCGAGACGAATTTTACTAATTACCGTGCGATAATCGCCATCGGGTACAAAGCAAATATCTTGGCTATCCGGTTTATCTGCTACTCCTAATCCAAATTTATTTGCCGCACGCCGCGTTTCTTCTTTAGTCAAATAGCCTAGAGGAAAATGCAAATAATCAAGTTGATCTTTAGTAGTAGCAAATAAAAAATAACTCTGATCTTTTAGCGGATCAAGCCCCGTATGTAGCTCTGCTCCTTTATCTCCCATAACTTTCCGAACGTAATGACCGGTAGCTAAGCCCCCTGCTCCCAGTTCTTTTGCCGTTTTAAGTAAATCTTTAAATTTCACCGATTGGTTACACTGCACGCAAGGCAAAGGAGTTTCCCCTTGCATATAACTATCAACGAAATTATCGATTACCGAATCTTTAAATTTGCTTTCATAATCAAGCACGTAATGAGGGATACCTAGCTTTGCCGCCACCATTTTTGCATCATAAATATCTTGCCCCGCACAACAAGCGTTTTTTTTACTAACGGCTAAACCGTGATCATATAATTGCAAAGTAATACCGATGACCTTATACCCCTGTTCGCACAGCATAGCGGCAACGGTAGAGCTATCAACCCCTCCCGACATTGCTACAACTATAGTAGAGTCCTTATTTATCAAGTTCATCATAGTAAAAAATATTTAGTGTACTCAAAAACTTATTACGCATAGACTAAATAAACAGTGCATTATATTAGATTTTTCGGTAAATTACAATAAGCTATTTAAAAAAATTAGTATTATACTAAATTTTTTATTTAGTTTTAATATCTCGCACTTTAAAAAAGCTATAAGACAAGGTAATTACCTTAACATCCTCCATTTCTGAATCAAGCTCAAAATCTTTATCTATAAAAAATGTTACGGGCATTAGTATTTTTTCGCCGGCTTTTAATAATTGTTCTTCAAAACAAAAACAATGGATTTTAACAAAATATTTTCCTGCTTTATTAGGAGTAACGTTATAAATGGAAGTACCTATTATATCATTATTACTTAAATTTTCGGTTTCATAAAAAACTAAAGTATTTTGTCCTGGAGTAATTTGAATTCTTCGTTGTTTAGGAACAAAACGCCAAGGCAAATTTTTATCGACGTTTGAATCAAATTCTATAGTTATCGCACGACTACCTTTTTCAGGTGAATATATATTTACTATCTCGCGGCTAGTAGTACCGCCGTAACCCGTAACTTTACAAAATAAATTATAAATCGGCACGGAAGCAAAGCTTAGTAATATCATGCTAAGCATTAGTCCGAGCAAAGAAGCCGCTAAGTTTTTATTAGATTTTTTCAACCTTGACCTTTAACTTTAATTAGTTTATTTTAGCTAATATACACGGCAACACAGTTAATGATATTGATGATAATAGGTATAATATATGGCTAATAAAGTTAATGCACTAGCAATTTCTAACGAATCAGGTTTTTATAGCTACTTACAAAAAATTAATAAAATACCTTCTCTTTCTCAAGAAGAAGAATTTTCGCTGGCAAAATCTTACCTTGAAGAAAATAATTTGCAAGCTGCTCATAAATTAGTAACTAGCCATCTTAAATTAGTAGCAAAAATTGCTAGCAGTTATAGAACTTATGGACTTCCTTTAACAGAATTGGTTTCAGAAGGAAATATCGGCTTAATGCAAGCAGTAAAAAAATATAATCCCGATTTAGGTTTTCGTTTATCTACTTATGCGATGTGGTGGATTAAAGCTTCGATTCAAGAATATATATTAAAATCTTGGTCATTAGTAAAGATGGGTACTACCGCCGCACAAAAAAAATTATTTTTTAGCCTTAGTAAAATTAAGCATAAAATCACTAATCTATATTCAAGAGCTATCACAGTTCAGGATTTTGCGCAAATCGCAACTGAACTCGGAGTTACGACAAGTGAAGTGGCCGAAATGAATGCACGACTTTCAGGAGCTGATTTATCATTAAATAATTCTATAAATAATGACGATAGTAGCAGCGGAGAACTAATTGAACTTTTACCCGAGACTCGCCCAAGTGCCGAGACATTGCTTATTAATAAACAAGATTTTACTAATAAAAGAAGTTTGTTATCAAAAGCAATGAAAATTTTAAATGATCGAGAGCTATGTATTTTAACGGAACGTAAATTAAAAGATTCTCCTAAAACTTTAGATATTTTAAGCACTGAATATAAAATTTCTAAAGAGCGTATTAGGCAAATCGAAAATACCGCTTTTGAGAAAATAAAGAAATTCATTTTAAAACAAATTGTTGATAATAATAAACCGACTGCGGAATCGATTTGATTTTAGATCAGACATATTTGTATGTAGGTATGTCATTCCCGTGAAAACGGGGCGTTGTTGCATGGCTCGAATTTTTGCAAAGTGTTTCGGTGTCATCTAGTTGCTTGACCACGGCATCCAGTCTTTTTATTAAGATTTTTCTGGATACCGTACTTATAATAACCATAATACGATAATTATTAGCCATGCAACTAACGCCTTTGGTCGCAGTTTTGTTGCATGGCTCCAAATTTATAGCAAATTTCACGATGTCATTCCGTGATTTATTCACGGAATCCAGGAAAATATATAAATAATACCATTATAAGTTGCTTTTCTGGATACCGTGGACAAGCCACGGTATGACAGTTGAGGTCTTTTTAAGAGCCATGCAACTAACGCCTTTGGTCACTCGCAATGACGTTTAGGGTATTCACGCAACAACGCCTTCCCGCGAAGGCGGGAATCTAGACTTTGTATTGTCATGCTGAACTTGTTTCAGCATCTCTTGTAGTAGATCCTGAAATAAATTCAGGGGGACTTTTTTGTATTTCCTGGATTACCGCCTACGCGGGAAGGCATTGTTGCGTGGGTACCCAAACCGTCATGGCGAGGCGCTTTTTGGCGCCGTGGCCATCTAAGTATAAACATATTTTTATACTAAACTTGCCACCTATATAAATTTTTTGGTATTCTAATTAAATCCCTCATATATTCGGGATAGCCTGGATGGCCACAGCCACTCCGCGGCTTCGCCATGACGAGTTTTTTATTAATTTTCGAGCCATGCAACAACGCCCCACTTTCGTGCGAATGACATCCAGAATGCTAAGAAACACTCAGTTTATAATAACCTTCCTTTAACCGCCTTTCATTTATAAATAATATATTACTCCCTTGAAATATTTAAGTATCTATATCCATTGGCCGTTTTGTTTGTCAAAATGTCCTTATTGCGATTTTAATTCTCATATTGCAAATAAAATAGATCATAACCTTTGGCTTAAATCTTATGAAAAAGAAATTGAGCATTTTACGGATATAATTCAAAACAAATATATAAAATCTATTTTTTTCGGCGGCGGTACTCCCTCTTTAATGGAATCGTTTGTTGTAGAAGGAATAATAAGTAAAATAAAAGAAATAGCTAATATTGATGATCAGACGGAAATAACTTTAGAAACTAACCCGACATCTTTTGAGGCTAATAAATTTCGATCATTTAAATTAGCCGGAGTAAATCGTGTTTCCATCGGCGTACAATCCTTAAGAGAAGATGACTTAAAAAAATTAGGCAGACAACATGACGCCGCGCAAGCTATTAAAACAATTGAAGCAGCTCGTAAAATTTTTCCAAAAATATCTTTTGATTTAATATATGCAAGAAGTGATCAAACTTTAAAAGATTGGCAACAAGAATTAAAGGAAGCAATGCAGCTAGCTAGCGGACATATTTCTCTGTATCAATTAACTATTGAAAAAGGCACTTTATTTTATAAATTATTCAAAGAGGGTAGTTTAATACTTCCTAATTCCGATAAAGCAGCCGAAATGTATGAATGGACAAATTATTATTTAGAATCTAATAACTATTTTAGATATGAGATATCTAATTATGCGCTGCCGAATCACGAATGCATACATAATTTAGCTTATTGGCATTATGATAATTATTTAGGTATAGGTCCCGGTGCTCATAGTAGAATTATTGAGGACTCTAAACAGGCAACTTCTTATAGCATGATGATGTGGCATAAACCGGAAAAATGGCTTCAAGCCGTTAATGAGTTAAATGTAGGAATTCAATCTAAAATTAAATTATCGCTGCAAGAAATGATTGAAGAAATATTAATGATGGGGCTACGACTTAAAGACGGAATAAATATTAATAGTTTAGAGCAAAAAACCGGTATGAAGTTAACGGATATCTTAGATACTAAACTGCTCAACTATTATCAAACATTGAATTTAATAAAATTAGACAACAATATCTATCTTACCGATAAGGGATTAATGCTTCATAGCTATATAGTTCCAAGGTTAATCAAAGATATATAAACTTCTCTCGAAACGCTAATAGTGTTGCTACATGAGGCGAGAAATGGCACCAATGTCATACTGTGGCTTGACCCACTACTGTACGAACGTTTAAATAAAGAGGTAAAAATTCTGTCATTCCGTGGCTACGACCACGGAATCCAGCTTATAATATCATAAAAAGATTCTAAAATAAGTCTAATATGGCTTTATTTTCCTGGATGCCGTGATCAAGTCACGGCATGACACAGCCTTTTTTCAACGTTCGTACAGTAGTGGGCTTGACCGGCGTTGTTGCATGGATCGATAAAAGAAGCAGTATGTCATTCCCGCGAAAGCGGGAATCCAGGCTAAAAAGCCTTAGCTTGTAAGGCTTTTTTCTATATAATTGTAAGTTATCGTTACATCTTTAGTTTAATTTTTCTGGATTCCCGCCTTTAGCCACAGCTGTCCGAAGTTGAAAAATAAATAGAGAAACTGTTTGGGTTTTTCACTCTATTATATATCAAAATAGTAGTATTTTTAGCATTAACGGCAAAAAAAGTACTATTTAATAATCTTAATTTTTTAACTTCGGACAGCTGTGGCCTTTAGCTAGAATGACACCCTTTTTATGGCAATTTCTAATCCATGCAACAACGCTGGCTACGACCACGGAATCCAGTTTTATAATATCATAAAAAAGACTCTAAAATAAGTCTAATATGGCTTTATTTTCCTGGATGCCGTGATCAAGTCACGGCATGACACAGCCTTTTTCTCAACGTTCGTACACTAATGGGCTTGACCACGGTATCCAGAAAAACCTTAATAAAAGGACTGGATGCCGTGGTCAAGCAACTAGATGACAGCGAAACACTTTGCAAAAATTCGAGCCATGCAACAATGCAATAATTATTAAATACTATTTTCTCCACATGTTGCATTATCACTACCGGCTACCATGGTTACTATATCCGGAGCTTTAAATAATATTATAATAGCAGCTATTATAACCAAAGCTACTTCCCATTGTAATTTACCTCTAAGAGTTTGAATTCCTAGAACAATTATACCGACAACCGCTATTCCTCTAGCCGTATTACCTCTAAATATTTTTATCATATTACATAATGCAGCTCCGACAGGGTCAGCAGAAGCACCACTTGCAAATGCATCAAACGACATCATAATCGCAGCTATACTAAGAAAGGTAAGTAATAAGCGTACCCCCAAATTTTGGTCTAGCGATTCTATATTTAACTGTTTAAAATTCATAAATTTACCTCGATAATTATTTTAAAGATTAATATTACACTCTATCTCTATATTAATCAACTTCTTAATATATGCAAATCATACTTATTTTATATAATAAAATACTATAATAAACAAATATTTTTAAGTAACATTATAATCACAGTAGTATTAATATTAATTTTAAATTAATTCTACTTTTATTAAAATTTTTTATACGACTGAAATAAAATATCAAATATCACCTACCGAATACATATATAAAAGTAAATAAAAACAACCATACTACATCGACAAAATGCCAATACCACGCAGCAAATTCAAACCCTAAATGACCATTATCGTTACTAGTAAAATCTCCTCTTTTTGCTCGAAAATAGCAGACTGTTAAGAATATCGTACCGATTATTACATGCGCCCCGTGGAAACCGGTTGCTAAGTAAAAATTAGACGCATATATTCCATCGGTAAATTTAAAAGCCGCATGATGATATTCATAAGCTTGCATCAGGGTGAAAAATATTCCGAGTAATACGGTAAGACCAAGAGCCGTAGCACAATCTTTTTGATTATTTTCTTCTAAAGCATAATGCGCCCAGGTAACGGTACTACCGGATAACAGCAATATCAAAGTATTAATAAAAGGAATATCAAAAGGATCGAAGGTTTTAATGGAAGGCGGGGGCCAAATTCCCTCTTTTACTACCCATACACCGTCAAGAATACCTACCGGCGACAAGCTAGATTTAAAAAAAGAAGCAAAAAATACCCCGAAAAATACTATTTCCGTTAAAATAAATAATGCCATACCGATTCTAAGGCCCGCTCTAACCGGCGTGGTATGCTGCCGTTCTATTATTCCTTCTTTTATTACATCCCTCCACCAAGAATATAAACAAAAAATTACCGAAGCGCTTCCTAAAGCTAGGACATAAGCACCAAATTTATAATCATGCATAAACATTGTGCCGCCTATGACTAAAATAAGTAAGGCAAACGAGGTAAGCACGGGCCAAGGACTCGGTTCGACAAGATGAAATAAATGGGTCTTGATTTCAGAATTTTGATTAATAGAGATTATTTCCTGACTCATATTTAATAATTTTACTTTAATGATATTAAGCTTTGTTTTCTAACTAATTTAAAATACTAACTCATTATATATTTAAAAGTAAATCTTGGCAAAAATTAATTATATTAATGCGAACTATGGATAAGAATTATACATAGTTCGGGTTATATTAGGCATGTTTTTTATTTTTAGAAGCTAATCAGTAACTAGTAATTACATTTTTCTTTATGCCGGCAACTAAAATCTCTTGACTCTTTAAATTATTACATTAATGTAGAAAACCGCTAATAATGTTTAAGCTCCATTGTTACAAAAACCAATCTGTTAAGCCTGGTACTAGAGTTATGCCAGGGGTCCATTGTTATAAGTGACCAAAAATCATGAAGTGCAGTGGAAGGTTGTTGTTTTCAATGACGGAGCTTAACCCCTGGCACCTTTCAACTGCTAGCAGATTTATATACAAAACACATAAATTTACCGTAGGGAGTTAAAAATGGTTGATAAAGACGAAAATTTATTTGTAATTAAGGTTGAAGAAGAAAATCAACCGAATTTTAAAAATATTAAAAGACCGGTTAGGAAAAATTTCTTTTTTTCTCTACCCTTTTTAGCTAGTCTTTTGCTATTTTTTTATTTTCTTCTCAATTATTTAGGAAAGTAAATATTCAATTTATTTCTGGGTTAAACTTTATTTTGCATTACAATAAAAAATTAAATTACGGAATACTCTTATATTATGACCAATAAAGAAGAAACTAAAATTACAAAAGAAGAAGCCAAAAATTTACTAGATATAAATAAATCTGAATTTGAAATACTTATGGACTTCGGCAGTAACAACTTCGACCGAGATGCAAAAAAACTTTTAACAAATATCGGACTGTGTTATAAGCTGCTCGGTGAAATAGAAAAAAGTAACGAATATTTTGCAAAAGCTAGAGAATATGAAAAACCGTTATTTGAACAAATAATTAATACCTTTATTTGTGTTACAGAAGAATTCTTAGCTACCCTTCTCGGAAATTCAGAAGATTTAAGCGATTCAGAGAGTTAATTACAGCGTCATCTCGATCGCTTGATACAAGCAAATTTTTCGACATTCGCCTGTGTTCACGTACTCTATCTAGTACGGTAGCTTAGCTCGTCTTTAAATTTATCTTGTCTGAAGCTTTCTGAATTTAGCTGTACCTCATTAACGATTTCGGAAATCAATTATGAAAATCACCTTACTCTGCGTCTGTATGTCATTCCCGTGAAAACGGGAATCTAGAAAGTATTTAAGCGAATTATATAGTAAATTTTTATATAATTTTGTTTATTTTAAGTGTTTTTTCTAGATTTCCGCCTGCGCGGGAAGGCAATGCCCGCGTGGATCGAAAATTAATAAAAATCCGTCATGGCGAAGCCACGAAGTGGCTGTGGCCATCCAGACTACCCCGAATATAATGAGGGATTTAATTAGAATACTAAAAAATTTATATAGGTGGCAAGTTTAGTATAAAAATATATTTATACTTAGATGGCCACGGCGCCAAGAGGCGCCTCGCCATGACGGTTTGGGTATCCACGCAACAATGCTACGGGCTTTGTTGCATGGATCGAAAATTGCTATATTTTGGGTATTCTTTAAAAGTACCGCGATGTCATGCCGTGGCTTGACCCACTACTGTACGAACGTTTAAATAAAGAGGTAAAAATTCTGTCATTCCGTGGCTACGACCACGGAATCCAGCTTATAATATCATAAAAAATTCTAAAATAAGTCTAATATGGCTTTATTTTCCTGGATGCCGTGATCAAGTCACGGCATGACACAGCCTTTTTTCAACGTTCGTACAGTAGTGGGCTTGACCACGGCATCCAGTCAGGCTTTTTAATTTTTTCTGGATACCGTGGTCAAGCCACGGTATGACAAGTTTTAAGCGATTTTAACCATCCATGCAACAACGCCAATGCTACGCGGGAATGACATAGGGCATGCTTTACCTATCCACAAAACAATTATCTTTATTTCATCCCCAAAATACTTCTTAACTCTTCCCATTCTCTTTTGGTCATTTCGCTAGTTTCCTGAGTGACGTTTTCGCCGTTAATCATCCTTTTTATAACGCTAAACCCTTTTTTAGAAATGCTTTTTCCTTCTAGGCAATGCTCATTAAAAGCTTCATAAGTAAAAGGTACCCAAGCTTTTACGATATCAAGCATTTTTTCGGCATATACTCTTATTTCATATTGCGCATGGAAATCAGCTCTTAGTCTTAGAAAATGTAATAAATTATGTAAATTAATTTTCCAGTACCATTCCGTATAATAATTTAGAGTTAAATTCATCCGCGCTAGTTCCCTAGTAATACCGATAGTATTTTCATCTAAAATATTACCCTCTTCGTCAATATTTAGCATTTCGGTATAATGCCGATAGCAGTTATTTGCATCCTGCTCAAGCAATAACAAGACTTTATCGGCTATTTCTTTCGGTACGCTATTTTCCTCTTCTCTACCCTGTTTATTAATTTTAGACTGCGTGGAAATATTTTCCCGTTCCGGCAAGTAAAATTCATTGCCTAAAATCGAATATCTCGCTGAATATTCATTTACGCTGGCAGTTCTGTGACGTATCCATTGCCTTGCAACAAAAATAGGTAATTTTATATGAAATTTAATATCGCACATTTCAAACGGGGTAGTATGATGATGACGAATTAGGTAATTAATGAGTCCCTTATCTTGATTAGTCTGTTTTGTTCCCTTACCGTATGATACGCGAGCCGCTTGCACTATAGCACTATCATCACCCATATAATCTATAACCCTGATAAAACCGTGGTCTAAAACTTTGATAGGCTCATATAATATTTCTTCTAGGGAAGGAACAGTTACTCTTTTAGTGTGATTAGTTTGACTCATTTTTATCCTCTATAATGTTCTATGTCATTCCCGTGAAAACGGGGCTTTGTTGCATGGCTCGAATTTTTGCAAAGTGTTTCGGTGTCATACCGTGGCTTGACTGACGTTGTTGCGTGGCTCAAATTTTCGATGTCATTCTAGCTAAAAGCGGGAATCCAGAAAATAATAGTCATCCTGAATTTATTTCAGGATATCTTTTAGTAGATGCTGAAACAAGTTCAGCATGACAAAGAAAAGTCTGGATTCCCGCTTTTAGCTAGAATGACATAATGCTACTTTATCAAGCCATGCAACAATATCATCATTTCAAATAATTATATAAATTCTTACCGTTATTCTTTAACCATAATTTTGCCGCTATATATTCCGGGTAGATATTTGCTACTAAGTCCCAAAAATTTTTACCGTGATTCATTTCTTGCAAGTGAGACATCTCATGGACGACTAAATATTGCAGCACCTCATAAGGCGCAAAAACTATCCGCCAGTTAAAAGCAAGGTTGCCTTTACTTGAACAACTCCCCCACCTAGTCACATTATCCATAATTCTAAGGTTGGAATAAGCTAATTTATGTTTGCTAGATATGGTATTTACTATTTCAGTTATTTCCTCTAATAATTTCTTTTTAAGAAAAATTTGTAAAGTTGTTTTTTTAAGCGTTTCTGTAGTATGTAATTCTATCGTATCACAATTTAATTTTATAGTATGATTATTTGATAAAGTATAAACCACTTTGTAAATTTTACCTAAAATAGGAATATTTTCGTTGTCCGCATCGACCAAAGTTACCTTTGTTCGTAATTTTTGCCTAATCCAAGATTCTTTACTTAGCAAAAATTTATAACCTTTTTCCGGATTTGCTTTAAAGGGTAAAACCAACTCTGCCCCTTTATGAGTAATCCTTATACTGATATTTCGGGCTTTATTACTTCTTCTTATTTCTATCCTTTGGGGGCTACCGTATCTATTAAGGGTAAAAAAATTTTCCGTCATTTAGTTTAACGGTACATATTTAGCCGGATCGACGGCAATTTTACCTGCGCGGATAGCAAAATGCAATTGAGCAGTTTTAGCATTACCGGTATGTCCTACATAACCGATTACATCACCTTTAACCACCGAAGCGCCTTTTTTAGGTATCGCCTCTTTTAGATGGGCATATGCGGCATATAGATTACTAGCATCTAGTTTTACTATCAGTAAATTACCGAATTGCTTATCATAACCGGAATATACTACTTTGCCGCTAGCCACCGATCTAACGCTGCTACCTTCTTTTGCCGCAATATCTACCCCTTTACTTTGACCGTGCTGCGTGTTTTCACCAAAATTAGTAATAATTTCACCTTCCACCGGTTTGATAAAATTTAGTTTATTATCCACATTTAAATTGCCAGTATTTTCTTTATTCTTTTTATTTAGCAGCTCATTACTAACTTTAATTTTAATAATCTGTGATTCATCTAAAATATACGGATAAGTTAAATCATTAAAGCTTGCTAATGCTTTAAGATTTTGTTCGTAATCCCTCGCAATAGATTCTAATGTTTCCCCTTCTTGAACCTCATGATAAATTATTTTATTATCATCTCGTGCGAGCGGCACTGTAATTATATCATCCGCTTCCTCTATAGTCTCCTGCTCCGATTCTTTTAAAACACCTGCTGTTTTTTCTTGTATATCCTCATCAATATTTTTGCGGACTATTATTCCTTCATCACTTTCCGATAATCTAGTAGACTCATTCTTATTACTACTAACAAGGTTACGGGATGCGCTTGCCTCTCCCCCGTATTCAATAGGTGCAGCAGGCTGATCAACACAGGCGATAACAAAAATTACCGCAAAAAAAAGCAATATAACGCGAGATATCATATATTTACCGAAATTATTTATTAGGCAACAAATTAAGCATAGTATATAATTTTTATCATTATTTTCCATCAAAAAAATCAATTATGAAAACTTACGATATTGTAATAGCTAGCGATCACTCAGGTTATCAATTAAAAAGTGAAATTATTAATTATTTACAAAAAAAATCTTTATCTGTTTATGACTACGGTACTAATAATACGGAAAGAGTTGATTACCCTGATTATGCAAAAAAAGTTGTAGACGGAATTATCGAGGAATTAGCTCCCCTTGGCATTCTAATTAGCGACACCGGCATCGGTATGTCGATTGCAGCTAATAGAAGTTCCCAAATAAGAGCAGCACTTTGTTTTGACCTATTTACGGCAAAAAGAGCGCGATCTCATAATGACGCTAATATATTAATTCTAGGAAGCAAAATATTAGACCCTAAAATAATTTATGAGATGATCGATAATTTTTTAACTACTAAATTTGAAGGCGGCAGGCATAGCGTGCGATTATCAAAGATAAAGTGAATGCAAAATATAATATCATTATTGCGTGAATAGGTAAAAGTACCCTTGTTGTCATGCCGTGGCTTGACCACGGCATCCAGAAACAAAAAGTCATGCTGAACTTGTTTCAGCATCTTTTTGAGTAGATCCTGAAATAAATTCAGGATGACGATAACGCTGGATACCGTGGTCAAGCCCACTATTGTACGAACGTTTAAATAAAGAGGTAAAAATTCTGTCATTCCGTGGCTACGACCACTTCAGTCCAGCTTATAATATCATAAAAAGATTCTAAAATAAGTCTAATATGGCTTTATTTTCCTGGATGCCGTGATCAAGTCACGGCATGACACAGCCTTTTTTCAACGTTCGTACAGTAGTGGGTCAAGCCACGGTATGGCAACTCTTCAAATTAATCTTCGTTTATCAATTCTTCACTTACAGGCAACACAAAATGAACCTTCTCGATTTTAAACAAAAATATAATTACGATGCTGCAACCAAAATGATGCAGCAATATTTAGATATTAAATTTGCTCATTTGGATTGTCTGTTGTTATTTAGAATGGGTGATTTTTATGAAATGTTTTACGAAGACGCAATTTTAGCAAGCGGCGTGCTTGGCATTGCATTAACAAAAAGAGGTAAAAACGGTGAAGAAGATATTGCGATGTGCGGCGTGCCGTACCATTCGCTTGAGACATATTTAACAAAATTAATTGAAGAAAATTATAACGTTGCTATTTGCGAGCAGCTAGAAACACCGGAAGAAGCTAAAAAACGTGACGGATACAAAGCAGTAGTAAGTAGAAACGTCACGCGCATTATTACGCCCGGCACGATAATCGAAGAATCGTTAATTTCAGCAAGCGAACCGAATTACTTGGCTAGCCTTGCTTTGCTCAAGAATAAGGATTTAGCGGCAATTTGTTACGTTGATCTTTCTACTTCGCAAATCTCCGTAATTAATATCCCGCAAAATGACATTTTAAATGAGTTGGCGAGGCTAAAGCCGAAAGAAATTTTACTTAGCGAAAATTTAAGGTCTTCCGAGCTTGCCGGCAATATCTCTAAACAATTAGGTTTGAGAATCACCTACCAAGTCGATAGTTTTTTTGCCTTCAACAAATGTCAAAAAATTATTTTAGATTTTTATAAAATCAAGGATGTTAAAGCCATCGGCGAAATATCCGACCGACAAGTTAGTAGTATCGGTAGTATTTTAGAATATTTGTCTTTAACCCAAAAAGAACATATCCCGCGTTTGCCGCTGCCGAAAATCGTCAATCTGTCGGAACATATGACAATTGATTTTGCAACAAGACGTAATCTTGAAATTGTCTCTAACCTGTCAGGTCACGTCAAGGGAAGTTTACTAAGCACTCTTGACCGCACCGTTACTAAACCCGGTAGCCGTTTATTATATAATTTTCTATCTAGCCCGCTAACTAACATTACCAAAATAAATCATCGCCTTAATATTACGGAATTTTTCCACTCTAACTTAGAAATAGCTAGTGGTATTAGGGGAATATTGAAAAAAACCGGTGATATAGAGCGTTGTCTAACACGGATTACCATGAATCGTAGCTCCGGACGTGATTTGTTAAATATTAAATATACGTTAGATGCAGCTTTGCAAATTAAAGGAATATTTTTTAGTCATTACGGTCTTAATTTACCGCCCTTTATTGAAAAAATTATTAAAGCCTTATCGGGAGATGAAGAATTATATGACTTAATAGATCAGTCAATTAAGGAAGATGCGCCGAATAATTTAAATGACGGCGGAATAATAAAACACGAATATCACCCGCGCGTAAAGGAATTATACGATTTAATTAATAACGGCAAATTACATATAGAAAAATTAAAAGAGCAATATCGACGTGAAACCGGTATAGACACCCTTAAAATATCCCATAATAATGTTATAGGGCTTTTCATTGATATCACTACCAAAAATATTAATAAAATACTAGACCCCAAATTTATTCATCGCCAAACTACGGCTAATAGTGCCAGATATACTACTATCAACCTACAAAAACTCGAGAGCGATTTGGTAAATGCCCGAAGCTTAGCAATTAGTTTAGAACAAGAATTATACGCTGATATTTGTCGGCAAATAGTTGATAAAACCGTATTTTTACGAATGCTGGCAAGTTCTTTAAGCGGTCTCGACGTATTTTGCAATTTTGCGCATATCGCCGATGAATATAATTACGTTAAACCGGAATTTACCGAGGATCAAAGTTTTGAGATCGTCAAAGGACGCCATCCCGTAATAGAGCAAGCACTACTTCGCGATAGCAAGAATTTTGTAAATAATAATTGCTCTTTAGCGGAAGATAAACGAATTTGGTTAATTACCGGTCCGAATATGGCAGGGAAAAGTACTTTTCTGCGACAAAATGCAATCATTACCGTAATCGCCCAAATAGGCTGTTTTGTACCCGCTAGCCGCGCTAAAATAGGCATTGTAGATAAAATATTTAGTAGGATAGGTGCAGCGGACGATTTACTGAAAGGGCAATCAACCTTTATGGCGGAAATGCTTGAAACCTCGGCAATTCTTGCACAATCAACTAAGAATTCTTTAATTATACTTGATGAAGTAGGCAGAGGCACATCTACTTACGACGGGGTATCGATTGCTTGGTCGGTGCTGGAATATATTCACGATAAACTAAAATGCCGCTGTCTTTTTGCTACTCACTACCACGAGCTTACTATTATGAATAATTTTCTGCCGGCTTTACAAAATTATACTATTGCTATTGAAGAATCGGGAAAGGATGTTTTATTTTTGCATAATATTATAGAAGGAGCGGCCGACAAATCATACGGGATTCATGTAGCTGCGATTGCCGGCTTACCTCTAAGTGTTATCAATAGAGCTAATCAAATTTTAGCAAAATTTGAAAAAACAGCAACTAACAAAGGAAAAAATATCTTATCTACCGAATCAAATAATTTAAGCTTATTCACTTTATCGCCTCCCATTAAAGAAGCAGAGCCTTTAAGTAAATTAGAGGAAGAAATAAGAGATATTAATCCTGACTCGCTTTCCCCTAAAGAGGCGTTAGAAATAATATATAAATTGAAGGGGTTAATAACCTAGTATAACTCAAAGCTGTTTAAAAGTCGTAGTCGATGTTATTCCGGCATAGACCGTTGTTGCGCGGGAATGACATCAAGAATCTAATACATACAAGCACCATTTGCCTAGCGAGCAATAACTGCGTCAAATTAACAACTTTAAAATAAGAAATTCAACCTAATTAATCATAATAGTATTTTGCTTTAGTTTAGAATCTCTTAAATTTTAAGATACGGCTAACTTCAGAAAGCTTCAGACAAGATAAATTTAAAGACGAGCTAAGCTACCGTACTAGAATACGTGAGTACAGGCGAATGTCGAAAAATTTGCTTGTATTAAGCGATCGAGATGACGCTGTATCTATAATTAATTAAAATTTAAGGAGAATTAATGCGCAATCAACCTCACGTACCGATCCTACCTTTAAACCCATCGACCGCAAGCCCGGAAAATAAGCAATCATTAAATTATCCAAGTTCAGAAGATGATGAGGTGTTAGAATTTAAAAAACCGGAAGATAAACAATTAAATAATGATGAAATATTGGATAAATTTCGTACTTTAATTAAAAACGAAGAAACAAATAAAGATTCAATTGAATCATTATTTGTAGAATACCCTGATATTTTACATATAGCAGTGGAACAGGGAAAAGAGGAATTTGTTAAAAAGATTTTAACATTGAAACCGGAATTAATTGACATATTAACTATTAAAGATTTAACAGTATTACATTCCGCAGTGTTAGGTATAGCAGACCTAGAAATGTTTAAAATACTACTTGAAGCTAAGCCAACATTAATTAATGCAAAGGATCAGTGGAATAAGACAGCTTTAGATCAAGGTAGAATTGAAGGGTTTGGCAAATATAGAAAGGATTCAAACGATCATCAAATAAATGAACAGTATTTTTTAGAACTACAAGAGAAAGCTCTAGAACTTCTGGGCATTAATAATGACGTAGAGGAATAAATATAAGAAGAAAGGAAATTATTAAAACCTCAACTATGGATAAGTTTTAGCTTAAAAACTTATCCATAGTTCGCGTTATTAAAGTTCAGTAACCAACATCGGTACGTCGCCTTGTATCGGAGCTTCATATTCAGTATGATTAAAGTAAATTGTTTCTCTTTCAGAGTCACAATCATCAGAGAAATAATCGCTATCCTCATTTTCATGAGTATTATCATATTTTACCGGTTGAGCGGTAACTTCATTTATTAGATCGTCATTTTCTTCCACATCTGAATCATAACCTTTATCCTCTTCATCTTGTTGCTTTATATCAATAGAGGGAACGGCTTTAACAGTTACATTATCTAAAGCTGCCGGTACTATTTTAATTTTACCGCCTTCCATACTGATTTTTTTACATGCCTCAGGCAATTTTGCATTTTTTGGAAATATATAGAATGCATTATTAACATCAATTATTTCAAATTCTTCAAGAATAATATTTAATTCTTCTTTTTTTATATTTTTGCCGTTTGAGCCGCCGTTACTTAAGACATAACATTTTTCAGTCTCCTTCTCAAAATATATTGCCACCTTTTCAACATTATCCAAATCCGTTTGTACTATATTAATCTTACCGTTTACCATATTAATTTTCTTACATCCATAAGGCATTTTTATACTTTTTGGTAATATATAAAATTCATTATTGTGAGCAATTACCTCACATTCCTTGAGAATACTAGTTAATTCCTCTTTTTTTACATTTTTATTATTCAAACCGTAATTGCTTAAGGCATACCATTTATTACTGCCGCTTTCTAAATATATTGCAATCTTTTTAGCATTTACATTATTTAATTTTGCTTGCATTATATCAATCTTCTCATCTACATACCTTACATTATCTAAATCCTGCTGCACTACCGTAATCTTACCGTCTACTATATTAATCTTTTTACATTTGTTAAGATCGTTTTGTACAAAAGGCTTTAGAAATTCATCATTGTTATGTATCAAATAATATCCCTTATTATACATAAATATCTCTGCTTCTTTAAGGACATTATCTATAGTACCTAAATTAACGCCTTTATCTTCTTTTACGGTAGGAATATTACGTGATTCAAAAAAATCCCGATCATTATTAACAGCTAAGACACATCCATCATTATCAATTTTAACTTCCGGGAAAAACCCTTTAAATAGACTATCTTCTTCCTCAAACAACTTCACTTCTTTTTTTGCTTTAGAATCAGGAAATATTTTATCACTTACCCAACTAAATGTTTCTTTAATCTTTTTATATGCGTTACCTGCAAAAAAAGAAAAAGTAAAATTAGAAGGTCTACTATAATTAATTATTCCACAAGATGAGCTATTATCGGCAACCGCTATTCCTGTTACCGTGTTAGCCGGTAATGTCGTAGTAGGATCAATAATCTTCTCATAAATAGGTTCATCATCGTGATTCACTACTAAATAATCCGACTCTTTACTTCCAAGTGATTCCGTAGCGGTAGTATCAACTATTTTATTACGAGGTGTTTCATTTTTATTGTCAGAGAATAAGTTTGAAGCTTTCTCTTTCAATTTACTAATAATCCTAGGAGCATCCTTAATAATACTAAAAATTTTGTTGCGACTAATTCTTTGAGAATTAAGTAAAGAATCAAATAACATATTAATACACCTTCCTATCGATTTAAAATTCTTATTAATTTAAGATGCACAAAATAGAGCTATATATATCCATATGTCAACAAATATTAATTATATATGACAATATTATTAATATTTCTTATAATATTGTCGTAACTTTAGATATTGATAGAGAAAATTGTTGTAGACGTAAGAAACTAGTATTAATATATATATAAAAATAATTTGAAACTTATGCATTGTTTACCGGTCATCATCAACTTAATATTTTCCGGCTTAATATTTTTTTTGAGTTCTTGCACTTTAAAGCCCGTATATAGCGAAAAATATTATAATAATCAATTTCTGCATAATGAATTAAATGCTATTGATGTTGAGCCGATAAGATCTGTTGACGGAGCGGAATTTTATCACCGACTTGTTAGTATTCTACCGCAAACGACAAAAGCACAATATCTATTAAGAGTCCAATTTAGCAATATAAGTATGCCGGCAACTATAGAAAAAAATTCTAATGTTTTACGGGAATCTATAAATCAATTCGTTAAGTATCAATTAATTGATATTAAAACCAATAAAATTTTAATTTCAGAAAAATTTTATCAAACTACTTCATATAATACAATTTTTATGCCTTATGCCTCTGATGTCGAGAGAGAGGAAACGCAAATAGAACTAGCACATCAAGCAGCCGAAGAAATTCGTAGTAGATTAATTTTATATTTTGCTAAGAATATAAGGGCTTCATGAAACTATATATTTCTCAGACGAATCAATTATTTGAGTTAATCTTAACCGGTAAAATTAAAGCTATATTACTTTACGGTCCCGATAAAGGTTATATAGATAAAATTTGTAAGTTGTTAATCAAAAAATTCGCTATGTTACAAACCTCTATGGAGTATGCAAATCTTAATGTTTCTTCTTTAGAGATGTTACTTAACTCACGGAATTTTTTCGGTCAAAAAGAATTAATCAAAATAAGATCGGTAACGAACTCCATTGATAAAAGTTTAAAAACGGTTCTTACCGGCAACTATTTTCATTTGCCGGTATTTATCGGCGATGAAATTGCCGCTAGTTCAACTATTAAAAAATTTTTTGAAACGGAAGAGCAATTAGCTGCTATTGCCTGTTACCATGACAACGAGCAGAAAATCGAAAAACTAATATTAAATGAATTTAATAAGGCAGCGAAAACTATCAAGGGAGAAGCACTTATTTATTTAAAAACTCACTTAAAGGGTGATCATGGATTAATTTGTAATGAAATTGATAAATTAATAAATTTTGCTTTTGATAAACAAGAAATTACTTTACAAGACGTAAAAGCTGTAATTAGTGGCGAGATTATGGCAAACGGCAGTGATTTAGCTATTTATTTTGCTAAAAAAGATTACGATAATTTTTTGCATGAACTTACTATATTAAAAAAACAAAATATTAACGAAGTCCTAATCATTCGGGCATTAATTAGATATTATTTAAATTTATATATAGTATTATCAAAAGTAGCAAACGGCGAAAAGCTTGATTTAGCGATAAAATCGCTCTCGCCACCGATTTTTTACCAATATATTAACGACTTTAAACAAACCGCTAATCAAGTTAGTTTGCAAGATTGTATAAAAACTTTAGCAATCTTGCAGCAAGCCGAAGTTGATTTTAAATTAAGACCCGCTAGTTTTGACTTATACCAACAAATTTGTATACTCGATTAATTTGAAGAATGCGCGTTGTGATGACATCCTAGCTAAAAGCGGAGTGTTGTTGCATGGCTCATAATTTACCGTATTATGGTTATTATAAGTACGATGTCATACCGTGGGAGGGGCCTCGGTATGACATCGAATTGCTGTGCAAAAATATTGAGCCACGCAACCAACGCCATTGCCGCGCGGGAATGACATCAAAAACTATACCGACAAATTTGTAATTGAGGTTATTAATATGCCGAGACCTGATTTTTCTGAACCCTATAATAAACTATACTCAAATGATTTGGATAATTGGAACGTAAAACAAGGAGTGAGCGCACGGAGCCTATACTTAATAGGTGAGTACGCAAACCCCCCGAAGTTTTACGGAGCCAATTCTTCAAAGCAGAAGAGTATACAAGAAATTATTAGAGTTAATCACGCCGGCGAATACGGTGCAAAAAGAATTTACCAAGGGCAATTAAAATATACAAAATCCTCAACTGATTATGCATTAATAACAGAAATGCTTGAGCAAGAAGAAATACACTTAAATTATTTTACCGATGAATTACTAAAACGGCAAATTAGACCAACAATTTTAATATTCTTCTGGCATCAATTCGGTTATTTGCTAGGAGCGGGATCGGCTATATTCGGTCCTAAAACCGCAATGCTGATAACTCAGGCGGTTGAAGAAGTAATAGAGGGGCATTATCAACAGCAGATAGATTATTTAAAGAATATCGATACGGAATTACTAAATAACATAACACAATTTCAAGCTGACGAAATTGCGCACAAAAACACTGCTATAATCAATGATAGCGAAAAAGCTTTCCTTGCACCGGTAATTAGCAAAATAGTTAAGCTAATTTGTCATATTTCCATTAATTTAAGTAAGAAGATTTAGGCTCTGTGAACAAAATTTAAATTATTTATATTTTGAGGTGTTTAGGTGCGATAATTAATAAGATTTTTGCAGGAATAGTTATTCTTATTTCAAAAAAATCTTATAATTGGAAGTATAAAAAGAACTAAAATATATTAATTTAAATTTTGTTCACAGAGCCTAATTAACGTATTATAACAATCGTTAAATTATCTAACTGTAATTTTTGCCATATCTTGTCAGTAGTATAAATTACCATATTTTCAACTATTCCTGTAGCAATACAAGCTCTATCTCCTAGAGATAAGCCAAATTCTTTAGTTTTTGCAATTAAATTACCGGTAACAAGCCCTGTCTGATATGTAAACGGTATTATTTCAGGAATTATTTCGGTTACTATTTCCTCAATTTTATTTTGAGGTATCCCGACTCGCATTAATACACTAACAACCTCACTTAAATTAACTGCAGAAATACACGAAGAAGCAAGTAAATCTTCTAACTGTTTATAACCCGGTTCTTTTTTAATTAAAGCCAAAAGTGCTGAAGCATCAAATAGTACTTTATTCTTTGCTTGCATCTTCTTTTCTCATAGTATTAAGTATATCAACTAATGATTTACTAGTATATTTTTCTATTATGCTTCGGGCTTTTTCTAAAGGTGCTTGAAAAGTGGTAACTACTAACTCATGTTCCTTACATTTTATAAAAACTTCATCACCAGGTTTAAGATTTAATTTTTTTCTAATTTTAATTGGAATAGAAATTTTACCATTTGTATCAATATAACTTTTTTTCGGTAACATAATTTTTAGATTTATATAATTTAAATAAATATAATGATTATTATATAATATTAAAAATGAGAAAACAATGAAATATAAAAAATAAATTTTAAAAGGTTAGCGTTGCCTTTTTTATAAAAATTTAGTATTATATTTCATATGTAATTTGATATTAGAATATAATATGACAAATTTATCTATTACTTTACCGGACAATATAGCAATAGCTAGTAGTGAAGCTGCTAAAAAGCTCGGAGTATCTCGAACCGAGTTTATTCGTCAGGCTGTTATACATGAGCTAAGTAATTTTCAGTTTCAAACTGAACAAGCCGGCATTATAAAAAGCTTTGCCGCTATGAAAAAATCCAAAAAATATCTTGCAGAAACGACAGAAATAACAGAAGCCTTAAATTCAGAGTTACCACAAGAAAGGGAAAAATGGTGGAACAAAGAAATATAAAAAATTTGGCATTGCTAATTAAAGATAGATATCGTCATTGCGAGTTGCTGTAGGCATTGTTGCGTGGATGCCTAAATCGTCATGGCGAGGCACCTCTTGGTGCCGTGGCCATCCAGTTAAATAAATTTAATACTAAACTTGTTTAGTATTCTAATTAAATCCCTCATTACATTCGGGATAGCCTGGATGGCCACAGCCACTACGTGGCTTCGCCATGACGTTTGGGGTATCCACGCAACAACACCTCGCAGGAATGACATAGAAATTGTTTGTATTTTGAGAGATGAACTCCAGAGTATACAAATTTTTGAAGTTCTATCTGAGTATATATGAGTGATTTACAAAGACAAGCATCAGACCCTGAATATTCTGTTTGGGTGGCGGCATCTGCCGGTACAGGTAAAACAAAAATCCTAACCGATCGTGTTTTACGGTTATTAATTAAAGGAACGGAATTTAAAAATATTCTCTGCCTTACTTTTACTAATGCTGCTGCTTTAGAGATGCAAACAAGGATTAGTAATAAACTCAAAAATTTTGCCCTTGCAGATGTAAGTAAATTAGAGGAGGAGCTTTTTTTAATAACGGGAGAAAAGCCTTCAGCTAATGAAACAGCTAATGCTCAAACTTTATATTCTAGATTATTAAATACCGAATCGCCTCTAAATATTTATACTATTCATGCCTTTTGTCAAAAAATCCTTAAATCTTTTCCGCTTGAAGCCGGTGTAACGCCGGAGTTCCAAATTCTTGATGACTCTTTACTACAAGATATTTTTCTGAAAATAAAAAGCGAGATTTATTTAAACCCTAAACATTACTCTCTTATTAATTTTTTGCTTACCAATTTTCATGAAACGACCATACAAGATATTTTTGATGAAATAATAACGCAGAAAATCAAATTTAAAAAATTATTTACGTTAGAGCCTGCGGAAGTATGCTCTTACACAAAAGGCTTGGAGTTGTCACCCCGTGGCTTGCTAACTAGGTCCAGAAAAAACTCTAAAAAACTGGACGCCGTGGTCAAGCCACGGCATGACAACTCTTCATTTACGAACAGTGAACTACATAATGAGTTATCTGCCTTTAAGCAATTATCAACTATTTATGACACTGTGAAATCTTTATTGGTAAAATATTCCTTAACTATTAACCCGAAAGAATTATTTTTTACTAAAGAAGGCAGTAAACGGAAGAGTATTTTATCAGGCGAATTAAAAAAGCAATATCCGGAGTTGCTAGCAAAACTTGAAAATATTAGCGTTGAAGTTTATAGGTTAGATCAATTAAGTAAAATAGAAGAAATAACTTATTATTCCGATTTACTTACTAAACTCGCGCAAATTTTCCTTAAAAAATATGAGAAATATAAGCTGGATAATAACTTCCTCGATTATGACGATTTAATTTATTATACAAAATTATTATTAATTAATAGTGATAATAAGGGATGGTTATTACATAAGCTAGAAGGTGAAATAAATCATATACTTGTTGATGAGGCGCAAGATACTAGCCCTTCGCAATGGGAAATTATTAGCGCAATCATAACAGAATTTAATGCCGCTTCCGGACCTAATAGCAGTATTTTTATAGTTGGAGACGAAAAACAATCAATTTTTAGTTTTCAAGGGTCTAACCTTACTGTTTTTAATAGCGTTAATGATATTTTAAAAAATAATCTAGTTGCAGCTAATAAAAAATTTAAAAATATTACGCTGGAATGGTCATATAGGTCAACCGAAGAAATTTTATATGTTGTTCACAAAGTTTTAAAACAAATAAAAATCGATAACCCTAGGCTGTTTATTTCGGATAATCCTTTTATTTCTTCATTCCGTAAAGCTAATAAATCCCATAGCGGCAGTGTTGAACTATGGCCGTTAGTTGTCGCAGATAAAAAAGAAGAATTATTTTGGCCGCTCCCGCAAGATTATAATAAATCACTATCACCCGCCGAGCTACTTATTCATAGGGTAACTGATTTCATAAAAGAGCAAATAGAGAGTAGAAAGATTTTACCCTCTACCGGTAAAGAAATAACGGAAAGGGATTTTATGATTTTGGTTAGAAAAAGAGACGAGTTTAGTAATGGATTAATAAATCACCTTAAACAATCAGGGCTTAAGGTAGAAGGCAGTGACAGGGTAACGCTAAAAGAAAACTTATCGGTAATGGATTTAACGGCAATAGCTAAATTTGTTTTATTACCGGATGACGATTTAAATCTGGCAAGCCTCCTTAAATCGCCGATAATCGGTATGAGCGAAGAACAATTATACGAGCTTGCTTTAAGCCGCAGTAATAATTCATTATGGGCAACTTTATTTGATAAGATTTTACTTTATAAAAATATATATGAAAAATTAAGTTACTTGATAGACATCTATCAAACTTCAAATGCCGGAAATTTTTTTATTTCAGTAATTAATAATTTAAATTTAAGAGAAATTTTAAATATCACCAACGGAGCGGATAGTGATGACGCTATAAATGAATTGCTTTCTTTAAGTGCTGATTATGCTCATAAAATTGATAATTCTTTACAAGGCTTCGTAGCTTGGTTTGAAAATAACGACATTAAAATTAAACGGGATATTGAGCATTCGGATAAAATAAGAATAATGACCGTCCACGGCTCTAAGGGTCTGCAATCCCCGATTGTTATATTATGCGATAATACTATAATGCCTATTAACAAAAACAAATTTATCTGGACTGAGGAGGGAAAAATGTTTTTTTCTACGCAAACTAGTAATAGCCCTGATTTCTTCAAAAATTTAAAGGAACAAGAACGACAAAAAGATATACAAGAATATATTAGGCTACTTTACGTTGCTATGACTAGAGCGGAAGACCGTTTAATTATTTGCGGCTATAGTAATAAACGGAAAATACAGCTAAATTCAGAAAGCTTCAGACAAGATGAATTTAAGGGAGAGCTAAGCTACCGTACTAGAGTACGTGAGTACAGGCGAATCCAGAAAAATTCGCTTGTATCAAGCGATCGAGATGACACTGTACCCGAAAATTGTTGGTATGAACTTGTAGCAAAATCAATGCAGAATTACGCTAAAACAACCAAATACGGCTCTATGATTTATGAAGTATAAGTAACGATGTTATTCCTGCGAAACTGTCATACCGTGGCTTGACCCACTACTGTACGAACGTTTAAATAAAGAGGTAAAAATTCTGTCATTCCGTGGCTACGACCACGGAATCCAGCTTATAATATCATAAAAAGATTCTAAAATAAGTCTAATATGGCTTTATTTTCCTGGATGCCGTGATCAAGTCACGGCATGACACAGCCTTTTTTCAACGTTCGTACAGTAGTGGGCTTGACCACGGTATGACAATTTTAAGTGATTTTAACCATCCACGCAATAATATTGATATCGCCTTGCTATGACGCTTTACTATCTGTCCAATATATCCTCTTCCTGCTGCTTATACCATAATTCGGCGTAACGACCTTTTTGTGTTAATAAAGTTCGGTGATTCCCTCGCTCTACTATATAGCCGTTATCTATAACGATAATTTCATCGGCATCGATAATTGTCGATAATCTATGGGCAATGATTAAGGTGGTGCGGTGGCTTGAGATTTCCTTAAGGCTAGCTTGAATTAACTTCTCGGTTTTAGTATCAAGCGAAGAGGTAGCTTCATCAAAAATATATATTGACGGATTTTTAAGGATAGTTCGAGCAATGGCAATGCGTTGCTTCTCTCCGCCGGAAAGTTTAAGCCCCCGCTCGCCTACCATTGCATTATATCCTTCCGGCAACGAGGTAATAAATTCATGAATATGCGCATTGGCGGAAGCCTTTAAGACCTCATCATATGAAGCGGAGTTATTACCGTAAGCAATATTATAATAAATAGTGTCGTTAAATAAAACGGTATCTTGCGGAACGATCCCGATAGCTCCTCGCAGTGATTGTTGCGTAACTTCTCTTATATCCTGCCCGTCAATAGTAATTTTTCCGTCTGTTACGTCGTAAAATCTAAAAAGTAACCGCGAGATTGTTGACTTACCCGCCCCGCTGCTACCCACAATAGCCAAAGTTTTACCGCTTTCAATAGTAAAATTTATGTTATGCAAAATAGGTCGCTCGTAGTTATAAGCAAAACTTACATTTTCAAAAGCTATCACCCCGTTTGATATTTCAAATATCGCACTAGTAGGAGGATCCTGTATTTCAGCCGGGATATCCAGTAACTGAAACATATCTTCCATACTAATTATAGCATTCTTGATTTCTCGATAAGCAAAACCGAGCATAGACAGCGGAATAGATAATTGAAAAAGATAAGAATTAACCATAATCAAATCGCCGACCGTCATTTTATTATGCTCGATGGCAATAGCGGAAAGCATCATAAGGCTAACTAGACCAAGTGATATAATAACATCTTGACCGATATTTAAAATAGACAGGCTCGTAGTAGTTTTTACAGCGGATTTTTCATATGTTACTAATGCTTCATCAAATTTTTTAGCTTCATATTCTTCATTACCGAAATATTTAACCGTTTCAAAATTCAATAAACTATCAATTGCTCTATTATTAGCTACGTTATCGCTCTGATTCATCTCTCTTGCAAAGGAAATCCGCCACTGACTAATTGAAAAAGTATAAATAGTATAAACAATCATCGTAACTAAAATAGTTATCGCAAACCAAATACCGTAAACATACCATAGCATTGCACAAACTAATATCACTTCTACACTTGTCGGAATGATGTTAAACAACGAATAACGCAGCACCGACTCAATGCCCTTAGTCCCCCTCTCTATCGATCTACTAAGCCCGCCGGTCTTACGATCCAGATGAAAGCGCATACTAAGATTATGCATATGCTTAAACACATTTAGAGCAATTAAACGTGTGGCTTGATGCCCTACTTTCGCAAAAATAAAATTACGTAACTCACTAAATATTTGCGTAAATATTTTTGTTCCGCCGTAAGCAATAATCAGACCGATAATTACCGATAGAGCTATATTATTATTTAATCCGTCTATTACATATTTATAGACAATCGGAACTAATATATTGACTATTTTAGCTATTATTAGGCAAACAAGCGAGGCGATAACACGCAAGCGAATATTAAAATCTTTAGACCATAGATAGGGTAGAAGAGAAGAAAATGCATTCTTTTTTAAAGGTTTTTCAGTCATTATTTAGGTTGTTATTGTTATATTTTTTGAGCTTATCGGTTTAAGGAAAAAGATATTAGGATGTCATTCCCACGTGGGGCATTGTTGCGTGGCTCTAAAAAAGTGCCGTGTGTCATTTCTAGCTAAAGGCGGCGTTGTTGCATGGCTCGAAAATTAATAAAAAACTCGTCATTGCGAAGCCACGAAGTGGCTGCGGCAATCCAGGCTATCCCGAATGTAATGAGGGATTTAATTAGAATACTAAACAAGTTTAGTATAAAAATATGTTTAACTGGATTGCCACGTCGGCATAAATGCCTCCTCGCAATGACGATTCTGGTAGCCATGCAACAACGCCCCGCATAGGCGGGAATGACATCAAAAGTGTTAATCCCGGTCCACGCAACAGCGCCTTCCCACAATAACTATTAACCCTCAAGAGCGGCGGAGGGAACTTTTTTCGGTTGACCTTCTAACAACTTATCCAGCCTTCCCTCTTTTTCAAGAGCGAATAAATCGTCACATCCACCGATATGCACATTATCAATAAATATTTGCGGAACGGTTTTTTTGCCGCCGGCTTTTTTTATCAATATTTCACGTTGTTCTTCGGTAAAATCCTCAACTGCTATTTCCTGATAAGCAACATGCTTGTCGTCAAGTAATGCTTTCGCCTTAATGCAAAAAGGGCAATGAGCAAGCGTATAAATAATAACGGTATGTAAAATAGTTTTATTCATAATAGTATATTTTTTTATATAATTTTAGGTTATTATCTAGCACGATAATTTTTAAATCAAGTAAATAGATGAATAATTTTTCGATTATATCAGAATATAAACCAGCGGGTGATCAGCCGAAAGCGATAGATAAGATTGTCAAAGGACTGGCAGCTAAGGAACGCTCTCAAATGCTACTAGGCATTACCGGCTCCGGTAAAACTTTTACTATGGCAAATATCATTGCTAGAACCGGCAGACCGGCACTTATTATGGCTCATAATAAAACACTTGCCGCACAAATTTATTCAGAGATGAAATCGATTTTTCCGCAGAATGCCGTCGAGTATTTTGTTTCATATTACGACTATTATCAGCCTGAAGCCTATATAGCACGGACGGATACTTTCATTGAAAAAGACTCTTCTATTAACGAACGGATAGATTTACTCCGTCACTCCGCCACTAGGTCATTGCTTGAACGTCGGGATGTAATAGTCGTCGCTTCTATTTCCTGTATTTACGGTCTCGGCTCGCCCGATCTTTATTATCAAATGACGATTAATTTACAGCCCGGCGAAATCTATCCGCGAGATAAATTACTGAATGATTTAGTAAATTTGCAGTATGAGCGTAATGATATCGGTTTTGAGCGCGGAGCTTTTAGGGTAAAAGGCGATAATATTGATGTTTTTCCTTCGCACTATAGCGAGAGAGCTTGGCGTTTGTCATTTTTCGGTAATGAGTTGGAGCATATTCACGAATTTGATCCGCTGACCGGTGAGAAGCTGGCAAAACTTGATAAAGCTATAATTTACGGTAATTCGCATTTTGTCATGCCGAAAGAAGCAGTACAAAAAGCTATCTTGCAAATTGAAGATGAATTACGACAACGCTTAACTTTCTTAAAATCCCAGGATAGATTGTTAGAATTTCAAAGACTTAATCAACGTACGCAATATGATTTAGAAATGTTAACCGAAACCGGTAGTTGCAAAGGTATTGAAAATTATTCTCGTCTCTTTACCGGCAGAAAACCCGGCGACCCACCGCCGACTTTATTTGAGTATCTTCCGAAAGATGCGTTATTATTCGTTGATGAAAGTCATGTATCGGTACCGCAAATTAGAGCGATGTATAACGGTGACAGGGCGCGAAAAGAAGTATTAGTCGAGCATGGCTTCCGCCTTCCTTCCGCTCTTGATAATAGACCTTTAAAATTTGAAGAATGGGAAGCTTTTAGACCGCAAACTATTTTTGTATCGGCGACACCGTCGCCTTTTGAACTCCAAGAGTCAGGCGACAATTTAATCGAGCAAATTATTAGACCAACCGGTCTACTCGATCCGGAATGTATAGTAAAACCGGCAAGTAATCAAGTAGAGGATTTAGTCGGAGAAATTCAGGCTACCCTGCAGAAAGGTTTTAGGGTATTAGTTACTACCCTTACTAAAAAAATGGCAGAAGATTTAACTAGCTATTTGCAGGAATTAAATTACAAAACATCTTATTTACATTCTAACGTTCATACGCTTGAGCGTATTGAAATCTTAAGGGATTTAAGGCAAGGGACGATAGACGTATTAGTCGGGATAAATTTACTCCGCGAAGGGCTTGACATTCCTGAATGCGGGTTAGTGGCGATTTTGGATGCCGATAAAGAAGGATTTTTACGCTCGGAAGTGTCGCTAATCCAAACTATCGGCAGGGCTGCCAGAAATAGCGAAGGCAGAGTAATACTTTATGCCGATAAAATGACTAAATCTATCGACAAAGCTCTTAGTGAAACTTTACGTAGAAGGAATATTCAGGAAGAGTATAACAAGAAAAATAATATAATCCCGAAAACTATTAACCGCACTATTCATGCCTTAATGGAGCTAGAGAAAGTAGATAATAAACTGCAAGATAAAAAACAAACCCATTTGTTATTTGACAACCCGGCTAAATTAAAATCCCATATCGAAAAACTTAAAAAAGAAATGTACGCCGCTGCCGGCAATCTAGAATTTGAACAAGCGGCAAAATTACGTGACCAACTAAAAACCCTAGAAGAAGCAGCACTTGAATTGAGTTAATTATTATGGTAGGGTCTTAAGATTATCACATAAAATATTAATCCATATGGCTGAAAATAAAACTCGTGAAGAATTGCTTACACAAAAATTAATTGAGCAAAATCAAAGAGAACTTCAAGCAGAGTTAGATGAGTTAAAAAAAAGAGATATTAAAAACTCAAAATTTAATGAAGTTGAAAATATGCTGCGCGATAAAACAATTGCTTCGCAAAGTGAATTTATAGAAAAAGGAGCTAAACAAGCCGGTATATCTGCGGGATATGTCGCTCAAGAGGATGGAACCGGTAATATTTTTATCTTAAAACAATTTTATAAAACTCATAATGAGTGCTTAAAAATAAAAGATCAGAAACAACGAAAACAGGCTATTAACGATCGTAGAGATGGTGTGCAGGAGTTAATAGGCTCTACCATGTATCAATTTTTATTGTATGATCAAGCTCCTAAAGAAGAATTAGTAAAACCTGATAAAGAACATCAAAATTCACTTTATGTACGTTCTAAATTCTTTAATAATGTTGTACAACTTGCCGAATTTTCAGGTTTAGCAGGTGCAACTAGAGTTAGAGCAGATGATAAAAATTTAAAGAAATTAGAAGGGTTTGAAAAAGTAATAGCGGCTTGTCATATGTTAGGAGAAGGAGATTACCACGCAGGTAATTTAATGGTACAAGACGGCAAAACAGTAAATAAAATTGATCACGGCAGATCTTTTATAATATATCATCAAGATTTTGGTGCTATGGTTCAATCCACATCCGCAATGTTTTCGTATCCCGGTGTTGGATATGGAGCTGCTATTAAAGCAGGTAATTTATCATTTAGTATTAATAAATATAGTGAATCACTAAATCAAATGATAAAGCAATTTGATGAAAAACAGATGGAGGCGATAGTTGATCAAAAAATTGATGAGTTAAAAAAATCCGGATTTGATCCAAAAGGAATTACCGGACTCGCAAAATTTAAAGATAACGAATACGCAGCTATTACAATTAACAACTTTGATGATTTAAGAAAATTCTATAAGGATAATATAAGGGAAAATCTTACTAACATGAAGGAAGTTGCCAAAAGTGCTGAAATAGTAACGAAGTTTAGTAACGTACTACCTGAATTTAAACAAGGCGGTTGGTTAGAAGTATTTGCGAATTCTCCTATTAAAGACCCGGTTGAATATGCAGCTCATAATAATATTCAAATCGAAGGAAAAAATGCACTAGATTGGGCTTATGAAAATGATTATAAAATTAAAGTTTCCAAGGGTTCTAAACAAGAAATAGTGCAAGAACAACAATGGCAAAAAAATCCAAAAGGAGAATGGGAACAAAAAGAAGTTTCAGTTACAAAAAACACAAGAATTATACAAAATCTTGATCCTGCAGCAGCAATGCGTACCCAAGATAAAGTTGTCGGAGAGAAATTAGAATCTTTAGTTCATGATTTTACAAAACAGGTGATAGGTAAAGAAGTATCCGACAAAAAAGTAGAAGAATTTTATGATAAAGTCATGAGTAAGTTAAAAAAAGAACAATATCTTACCGATCAAGATATTAATATTATAAAAAGTGACCCAGATTATAAAAAGAATATCGAAGATACCACAAAACTTATAAACCTCACCACTCCCGATTTAATCGGTAAAGATAAAGTATATTACAAGATGGCAAATTTTTGTAAAAAAATAGGGTTATCAAACATATCAAATTACTTTGTAGAAAAAATTTCATCGGATAATTTAACTAAGCTTTATAAAACAGAAAGTATTATAGAGGGAAGCGTAAAAATTGGTAATACATTATTAAAACATCGAGGTAAAGAGGGAATCCAAACAAAAAGGCTTGAAGCGGTTAAAAAAACGGTTCAAACCAAATTAGAAGATAGAACAAGAGGGAAAAAACTACAGACTCGTCTTTAATTATTATTTTTTAGCTTTTAGTGACATTGTTGCATAGCTCAAATTTTCGATGTCATTCCCGCGCAGGCGAGGCGTTGTTGCATGGCTACCGGAATCGTCATTGCGAGCATTTGCGCGGAGCGCGGCAATCTAGAAAATAATAGTCATCCTGAATTTATTTCAGTATCTTTTTATATTAGATGCTGAAACAAGTTCAGCATGACAAAAAAAGCCTGGATTCCCGCCTGCGGGCGTTGTTGCACGGCTCGAAAATTAATAAAAAACTCGTCATTGCGAAGCCACGAAGTGGCTGCGGCAATCCAGGCTATCCCGAATGTAATGAGGGATTTAATTAGAATACTAAACAAGTTTAGTATAAAAATATGTTTAACTGGATTGCCACGTCGGCATAAATGCCTCCTCGCAATGACGATTCTGGTAGCTATGCAACAACGCCCCGCCTGCGCGGGAATGACATAGAGCGTGCTTTAATTATCCATGCAACAATGCTGAGCTAGGAATGACATCGTTTTTTAGCCATTTCTCTGTCTAAATAAATTATTTATTATTTTTTGCAGAAGGCAATAACGCTATGCTGAGCTCTTTTAAAGCTTTCTCTTCTACATAATTCGGGGCATTCATTAGCAAATCTTCGGCTTGTTGATTAAGCGGGAAGGCGATTATTTCTCTAATATTAGCTGCATCCGCTAATAACATAACAATCCGGTCGATTCCCGGCGCTATTCCGCCATGCGGCGGCGCACCGAATTTAAACGCTCTAATCATGCCGCCGAATCTTTTATCTACTTCCTCTTCGCTATAGCCGGCAATAGCAAAGGCTTTATACATTATATCCGGTTTGTGATTCCTAATTGCACCGCTAGAAAGTTCTATGCCGTTACAAACAATATCATACTGATAGGCGGTAATTGCGAGCAATTCTTCAATAGTTTTAGCATTTTCTAAGGCTTCTAAGCCACCTTGCGGCATAGAAAACGGATTATGACTAAAGTCCACTTTGCCGGTATCCTCGTTTAACTCATAAAACGGGAAATCGGTAATCCAGCAGAATTCAAAACAATCTTTTTTCAGTAAATCTAACTCCTCTGCAAGTTTTATCCTAACTTTTCCGGCTAATTTTGCTGCTTTATCTTTTTTATCGCTTGAGAAAAACACCGCATCACCGTTCTCAATATTAACAGTAGTTTTTAAAGTTTCTAGTTGCTCCTTCGTTAAAAATTTTGCTACCGGTCCTTTGGCTTCACCGCTATCGCTAAATTGAATATAGCCAAGACCGCCCGCACCTTCCGCTATAGCAAAATCGATCATTTTATCGAAAAAGCTACGAGGCAAACTTGCAGCTTTGGGCGCCGGTACAGCTCGAACTATCGAACCTTTTTTAATATTTTCTCTAAAAATAGTAAAATTAGAATCCTTAAATATTTCAGTTACGTCGGCAATAATAATCGGGTTACGCAAATCCGGTTTATCCGAGCCGTATTTTAACATCGCTTCATGGTAAGGAATACGGATAAAAGGCAATGATGATATTTTCTTATCGGAAAATTTAGTAAATAATTCATACATAACGGGTTCGACCGTGTTAAACACGTCTTCCTGCGTGACGAACGACATTTCAATATCTAATTGATAAAACTCGCCCGGTGATCTATCGGCTCTTGCATCTTCATCACGAAAACACGGCGCGATCTGAAAATAGCGGTCAAACCCTGAAACCATCAATAACTGTTTAAATTGCTGAGGTGCTTGAGGTAGCGCATAGAATTTACCCGGATGTAATCTACTCGGTACTAAAAAGTCTCTAGCACCTTCGGGCGAGCTTGCCGTTAAAATCGGTGTTTGAAACTCCGTAAAACCTCTTTGCACCATTAAATGACGAATATGAGAAATAATTTGCGATCTAAGCATAATATTGTTATGTAGCTTTTCTCGTCTTAAATCAAGAAAACGATATTTAAGTCTAGCATCTTCCGGTGCTTCCTTTTCAATGTTAATAACAAAAGGTAAAGTCTCCGCCGCTGATTCAATAATAAACTCTTTAACTAATATTTCAATCTGCCCGGTAGTCAGCGTATTATTGACAGTATCATCAGACCGCGCTACAACTTTGCCGGTGACAGTAATTACCGACTCATAACGCAAACGACTTGCCTCATCCATCAGTTCCGGGTTTTGATCGGTAAATACTAATTGCGTTACGCCGAAATGATCTCGTAAATCGATAAAAACTAGATTACCGTGGTCTCTTCTTCGATGTACCCAGCCGGATAATTTAACTTCTGTTTCAACATGAGTAATTTGTAATTCATTGCAATTATGAGTTCTATATTTATGCATTTTTTGTTTTGATTTTATTTGATGATGATGGTAATTTATGTCATTCCTGCATCTCTTTATACCATTCCAGCAACCTTTTATGTCATTCCTGCTTTAGGTGCGGGAATGACATTGTTGCGTGGATCAACCAAACTGATGTCATGCCGTGACTTGATCACGGCATCCAGTTAAAAATCTAAAACAATTACCATCGTAAGTTGTTTTTCTGGATACCGTGGTCAAGCCACGGTATGACAACGAGGTCTCCTCGCAATGACGTCTTCAAGTTAACCTACGTAATATATACAAAATACTACGATTCTGCAATTAAAAACTAGAAAACAGGCTTTATACCTAGAAAACTTAAAAAATTTCGTAATTCTTGACGCCCTAAAACATGTGACGTACTAAATACTTTGTCATATTTTGCATTCTTTAAATCAAGTAAAGTTAAACCTTGCAAAAATAATTCCCTAAATATTACTCGCTCGCTAAAACCGTCGGCTAATTTAAAGCTAATTCTTTTAGCAAGTTTATTTAAAACGTTACCGACTCGACGTTTATTTACTGCATCAAGATTGCTTAAACGATTACGTAAAATAATCCATTCAATACTACCGCCGTCACGGCTAGCACGCTGCATTTTCTGCTCCCAAATCATTTGGCTATAAATTGACGGGCTGATAATTTCGTCTTTATCGTCAATTTTAGCTATTACGTCTAAATCAAGGAAACTATCGTTAATCGGCGTAATGATCGTATCGGCATAAGAATGAGCAAGCCTTGATAAAAATGTATGACTACCGGGCGTATCGATTATTATATAATCAGTGCTACTTGCTTCAACTAGGGCTTTTTCAAATAGTATTTTCTGCTCTTCTTCCTCGTCGCCTTTATTTTCTTTAAGAGTTTCAGACAAATGAAAATGCCAAGGACTCACTACTTGTTGATCAGGATTTTGCTTATTATATAACTCCCTATTTTTTAGGTAATTTGTTAAAGAGGCCTGGCGTGAATCGATATCAATACTTGCAACCTTATATCCTTGATAAAGCAAAGCGATTATTAAATGCATGGAGCAGGTAGTTTTCCCTGCTCCGCCTTTTTCATTCCCGACTATAAATATATAAGGAGAATTACTTTTGTTCATAATAATCCTTAACAAATTGCTCAATTAGCCTTACGCCGTACCCTACAGCACCTTTAGGACCGAGAGAAGAAGCTTTTTTACTGTTAGCGACGCCGGCAATATCCAAATGCGCCCAAGCCGTTTCATCTTTTATGAAACGCTTAATAAAATGCGCGGCCGTCGAGCTGCCTGCTGCCCCCGGTACGTTACCGATATTTGCAACATCGGCAATATCGGAATTAATCATTTCATCATAATCGTTATGCAGAGGCATCCGCCATAATTTTTCGTTAACTTTATCGCCGGTATTAATTAATCTTTCCGCTAACTCATCGTTATTTGAAAAACACCCGCCATATGTATGCCCCAAAGCTACCACGATAGCACCGGTAAGCGTGGCAAGATTTATTACGCATTCGGGTTTAAATTTTTCCTGTGCATACCAAATAGCATCGGCAAGAACTAACCGCCCTTCCGCATCGGTATTGAGTACCTCGGCAGTTTGTCCCGACATGGTAGTTACCACATCACCGGGTCTTTGCGCGTTTCCTGAAGGCATATTTTCAACAAGCCCAATAACACCGATTACATTAACTTTAGCTTTACGAGAAGCAAGTGCCGCAATAGCACCGACTACCGCAGCCGATCCCGCCATGTCATATTTCATTAAGTCCATATTTCCGGCAGGCTTAATAGAAATACCGCCAGTGTCAAAAGTAACCCCCTTACCGACTAAGGCAATAGGAGCGGTATCTTTATCGCTGCCGTAATATTCCATAACTACCAATTTAGATTCGTTTTGTGAGCCTTGACCGACGCCGAGAAGCGCCCCCATACCGAGATTTTTCATTTCTCGCTCACCGATAATAGCCACGTCTACGCCTAATTCTTCAAGGTATTCTGCTACTCTATCGGCATAAACTTGTGGGCTTTTGATATTTGCCGGCTCATTACTAATGTCTCTGGTAAAAAATACTGCTTGAGCGATTAAATTTTTCTCGGCAAATAATTTTTCTGCTTCATCTTGATCGTTAGTAACAATTTCAAAAGTCTCAACTGCAAATTTTTCTTCTTCTTTTAAAGTGGTACGATATTTATCAAACCGATAAGATGCAAGAAGAGCGCCGCTAGCTATCAGAGAAGTAAAAATATGCGGTTCGTAATTCCCGATTTTATCGGTTAATTTTAGCCCGATACTGCTAATTTTTGCGCAAGTGCTTTGCGATAAAATTTTACCACCTAGTTCTTCAATCTTTGCATCCTTTAATTTTTTCTCTTCTCCTAAACCGACTAGAATTAAATATTTAATTTCCCCGGTTTTAATAACGGAAGTAATGATTTTCACCTGCCCGAATTTGCCGGTAAATTTCAGTTTATTTTGCATGGTTTTAGAAATCAAACCATGATGTTGCTGATCAAGCGCCATCAAATTATTATCAAGCTTTAATTGATCGCTAATAAAAACTACTATTGCCTGATTGTGTAACGACTCTTCTTTAGTAAAACTTATATTAAGCATATATTTTTTCTCTATTGTATTTTTTTATATGATATTTATCTAATTTAACTTTGCAAGTATTTATAAATAATTTTCATTTATTTATTTTTTATTAGCAACAATTAATGTTGATTTCTCTATTTTATTAATATAAATTAATATTGCAGTAATTTATTTAAAAGTAAATTATGTCGAAAAACAAGTATGTTTAATTTATTTAACTCTTCTTCATACTTGACAAAAAAATCTTTAATTGGGAATTGTCACTCTACGGTTTGATCAGCGTTGTTGCATGGCTAATAATTTACCGTATTATGGTTATTATAAGTACGGTGTCATACCGTAGTCAAGCCCACTACTGTACGAACGTTTAAATAAAGAGGTAAAAATTCTGTCATTCCGTGGCTACGACCACGGAATCCAGTTTTATAATATCATAAAAAGATTCTAAAATAAGTCTAATATGGCTTTATTTTCCTGGATGCCGTGATCAAGTCACGGCATGACACAGCCTTTTTTCAACGTTCGTACAGTAGTGGGCTTGACCACGGCATGACACCGAAACACTTTGCAAAAATTCGAGCCATGCAGCAACGCCGGCTTGACCACGGAACCTAGGAAATAACAATCTAAATATCTTGGCGAGACTCGTAGGACAATTCTTCATTTATGAGTAGTATATCTCTTCTTTACTATCAACACAAATCGAATAACAATATGAGGGAAAAAATATGGCCAAAAAATTTCACGCTAATATAGATATAATACAGCAAAATAATATTCATATTCTGAAACAATTACTTTTCAAAGTAATTGAATCAATAAAAAATTTGCAGCAAACTGTCGCAACGCTTGAGAAAATAGTAGAACCTATAAAGTTACTTTTTGCCCTTGCTATTTATATGACAGACCATCATCAAGAAACTCTAAATGATAAGGAGGTTACGCCCATTACGGGAAATATAGTAGAAGATAATCAAGGAGGCTAGTTTAACCCCAACTATGGATAATTCTTATCCATAGTTCGCGTTATTTTAAGAAATATAACTTGAAGAGCTTGGATCAATGTCATTCCCGCCTGCGTGGGAATGACATACTGCTGCTTTATCGAGGCATGCAACAATGCCCGTATCTCCTCACAATGACGATTTTTTTAAAAACTGATTTTTAACTTAACAAAACCTTGATGGCTTTGATATTTCTTTTGTAAATGACAGTTATACTCAACTAGTACATCAACATTACCTTTTTGTGCAAGAACACTAGCACCAATATTATAACCGGCTTTAGGTTGTTTCGGTAAAATAATAGTTTCTTTAATCTGTCTACCTTCCCAGCTTACTTGCGCTTCTACTTTTTTGTTTTTATTATTAAAGTGGTTTTCTATAGAGACGTGCAAGCCCGGAGTTAAAGTTATAGATTCAGCAACTCTTTGCGGAGTAAATAATATTTTAGTACCGACAATACCGGTCCATAAGTTTTGAGATTTCGCAGCAACCGTTAAATGTTGTACACCTAGATCACTATCTTTATAAATTCCGTCTTTAGAACTCCCGTATCTAATACCGATATTCGGTATAATAGTTAATTCGTAATTAGTCGGATATTTATAATTTAATAATGTTTCAAAGCTGAGACTATCATTCTTATATTTACCGATAACATTACTACCCGAATAAACGCTTTTATTTTTAATATAGTTACGAGCAGCCGCAAACATTCCTTGCAAAGAAAAATTCTCCGGTAATTCTTTCTGACCGTATAAAGCTAGCACATGACTATTAACGGCAGTCTTTCCTTTAGTAGCGGTAGTAGCCTTAAAATTTGACCGCATATTAGTATACGCTATTCCGACTAGATCGTTATCATTAAATTCTACGTCAAACCCGATGGTACTACCGTATGTATTACCTTTATACCCCGACATATTTTTTTGTACACCTTGTTTGTTAGCACCGTATAGTCCGGCAATCCAAACACCTTTTGTTATAGAAGTATCCTCATCACCTGCTGCTACAGCTCCTAATCCGGCTGTACTAGATATTCTACTTTTAATAAGATCAGTTACCGAATTCATTATCTCAATTGGTATAGAGGACGTAGCAGATAGCATTTCTTCAGCATCAGTTATTTTTTCTTCTGCTTTTTGTTCAAGTTGAGCATCAATAGCTTTCTCTTGTTCTTGAAGTTCTAACATAGCTTCCATATTTTCTTTTTCTTCAAGAAAGTCTATTGCCTCACTAAGACTCAAGCCCTTTTTCCTTTGCTCCTCTAAAAATTCAATAGTTTCTTGTATACTCCCTCCTTCGCTAATATACTGCTTTAGGAATTCGATTACATCCAAAAATTCTTCGTTCCGTTGTTTTTCTCCTAATGATGCTTTTAATGAAGATATTTCATTATTTAAACGAGTTATCTCCTCGCGCTCAAAGGAATAGTTACCATTACCATCACCATTTTCGCCATTATTAATGATACTGTTATTAAGTTGTTCTTGTAATAAATTTATACGTTGTAAAAAATCTAATTTTTCTTGCCTTAAACTACTTATTAACATTTGATAATGAGAATTATCCGTATTATTTCCATTACCGGTCCCAATGTTATTACCATTTTCCGCAGCTCTTTTTTCTTTTCCTTTTTCCGCTAGTTTATCACGTACTTCTTTTTCTCGTTTTGCTACTATTTCTCGAGTTTTTCTTTCTTCTGCTTCTTTTCTGGCTTTGTTAACTGGATCATTCCAATACGCTTCAGCTTTCTCTTTATTTATCCTCTGCTTCTCTTCTATCTTTTTTGTTTCAGCATCTCTAAGCTTTTGTTCTGCAGCTAAACGCTTTTTTTCTGCAAGCATTTCCACGGGCGTAAGATCTGTACGCATCACAGGACCATTGTTTTTTACTATAATTATATTACCGTTAGCATCGAAACTTACACCTGTTTTTTTCAATCGAGCTAAATTTTGGTTTACGGGTTGTGCTTGTTGCTTAATAGCAACTTGGGCCTTTTTAAGACCTTTTCCTTGTCTAATTTGATCAAATAAAGCATTATGACCACCTGCAACAACAGGTGCAGGGTTTACCCTAACAGTAGGCGGTGGTGGGGGCGGAGGAAGCGGGGCTATTTGCGGAGCTATTGCTGCCCCATTCGCCATAGCCTCTAATGTCACACCACTTAACACAATAGTTGAAACACCGACAAGCATTAAATTTCTAACAAACTTAGATTTACTATTTTGCATAATTTAACCTTTTCCTTAAAATGTTAATAAATTATTATATAATTAGAGACCATTATACAGGATAAAAAATTAAAGTCAAGAAACTTATCGTAGCATGAAGTAATTTAGATAGACTTTTCAGCCTTTATACCGGATATTGTGGATTTATTTATGATTTACATAAGTAAATGAAAGAAGTGAGGGTTAGTTGTATTTATATAAAGTTAACATATTAACTAACTTAAAATGCATTATACAAAAGATAAATTAAATAGTCAATATATTATTAATATATTTAATACTGGGAGCTTTTATTGTATTATTTTGGTATATGAATCCTGCAAGGCAGAAAAACATTGTTGTGCGTTCGGTGTCATACCGTGGCTTGACCACGGTATCCAGTCTTTTTTTAAGTTTTTTCTGGATACCGTGGTCAAGCCACGGTATGACACTATACTTGTAATAACCAGAGCATGCTAACCTATCCACACAAAGATAACAACAAACGGTATATATTTTGTTCTCTAAAATAAAGCTAATTATCACGCTATTAACAATCTGCGTTATAATATATTTCATAGTCCCCCCTATACCGCTGCTTGACAAGGTCAGCTTTTCACAAAAAGTATTTGATCGGAACGGGCAGTTAATGCGTATTTCTCTCTCAAAAGATGATAAATATAGAATATATACATCGATTGACGCTGTACCATCTCAATTCATAGAAGCGGTATTATTATATGAAGATAAATATTTTTATTTCCATCCCGGAATTAACCCTATTTCTTTATTTGAAGCTTTTTACTTTACCTATTTAAAAAACGGTCGAAAAATCGGCGCTTCCACTATCACCATGCAAGTAGCGCGTATAAGGTTCGGGATAAATTCCGGCACTATACTCGGCAAATTATACCAAATTATTAAAGCAATACATTTGGAGTTACATTATTCAAAAAACGAAATTTTAGAAGCGTATCTTAATTTAATTCCTTACGGCGGTAATATTGAAGGTGTCGCAGCTGCTAGCTATATTTATTTCGGACGTGAACTTAAAGATTTAAATTTACTGGATATTTTAAGTTTAGCCGTTATACCGCAAAATCCGGTAAAAAGGGGAGGAAACTGTAATTTGTTACAATCGATGGCACAAAAAGTTCTATATCCTTCCCCTTACCCTCTATGTCATTCCCGTAAAAACGGGAATCCAGAACATTACAGTCATCCTGAATTTATTTCAGGATCTATTAATGAGATGCTGAAACAAGTTCAGCATGACAAAAAAAGCCTGGATTCCCGCCTTCGCGGGAATGACATAGAGGGCAACGGGAAGGATATAGAGGGCAACGGGAATGACATAAAGAATTGCAGAAATAACATAAAAAGAGCTAGACTCTATCTATTTTCTAAATGGCTAGAAACTCATCCACAAGATATTATTTACGATAAATTACTTAACTTACCCATAAAATTTAATCAAGCCAAAAACTTACCGTTTATAGCACCGCATTTTACTTTAGATATATTAGCACAAAATAATAGACCTCTTGCAGAATTCGCTTATAAAGAGGAATTTGAAGGATACACGAAACGCAGAACCGCAGCGTACTTAAATGTACGTGAGGATGAGGGGTTAGGATCGACGTACAAATTACCTTTAGAAGTAGAGTTATGCAAGAGGTCTAATAGCATTAAAGATATTTTCACCACTATAGATAAGAATTTACAAACTATTTTAGAAACACAAATTCGACTATATATTAATGCTCACAAGCAATACGGCATAACAAATGCCTCAGCTATGCTAGTAGACTTTACTAATATGGAGGTATTAGCAAGCGTCGGCTCCGGTGATTTTTTTAATACTGATATAAGCGGGCAAATAAACGGTACTAAATCCTACCGATCCCCAGGCTCAACTTTAAAGCCCTTCGTCTACGCTCTGGCTTTTGATCAATCCTTAATTCATCCTTTAACTTTATTAAAAGACTCTCCTATTAATTACGATAGCTATAAGCCGGAAAATTTTGATAGTAGTTTTACCGGCGGGGTAAGTGCCGGAGAGTCGTTAATAAAAAGCCGTAATATACCGGTAATATTTCTTGCCTCTAAATTAAAAAACCCTAACTTCTACGAATTTTTACGACAAGCAAAAATTGCTAAATTACGAGAACCGGAAATATACGGCTTATCTATAGTACTCGGAGCAGTAGAGGTAAATATGGAAGAGCTAGTTACACTTTATGCCATGCTCGGCAATTTAGGTTCATATCAACCGTTAAAAAAGTTAATAGCGCCGAGACAGGAATTTATATACTCAAATGATCCTTCAAATTGGAATGTAAAACAAGAGGTGAACACGCACAGCCTATCCTTAATAGGTGAGCATGCGAATCCCCCGAAGTTTTGCAGAGCCAATTTGGAGGAGCAGAAGAGTATACTGTTGTCCAAAGAAGCAAGCTACTTAACGCTCGATATTTTAAAAGATACCGCCCGCCTGCATGCTTATAATAATATAGAACCAAGCTTGCCGATATATTGGAAAACCGGTACTTCTAGCTCGTTTAGGGATGGTTTAGCGGTCGGTATATTCGGCAAATATGTGCTTGCCGTGTGGATCGGAGATTTTAAAGGTCAAGTTAGAGGATCGTTTACAGGAGTAGAAACTGCCGCTCCTTTATTTTTTAATATTATAAATGCGGTAATAAATAAAACCGAAGATAAAGATTTGATTCTTGATAAAGCAAAGGAGCTTGATATTACTAAGGTTAGTGTATGTGCCGATACCGGTGATATTTATAACGGTATGTGTCCAAGTAAAACCGATACTTGGTTTATTAAAGGCAAATCACCGATAAAACCGTCGGGAATATATAGGAAAATTTTAATAGATATCAATACCGGTATGCCGGCTTGTAGCTTTATAGAAGGACAAACCGAATATAGAATAGTAAATTTTTGGCCGACCGATTTACTGTCGGTATATAAAAAAGCCGGTATTCATTTGTTACCGAAACCTTTAGGCAAAAGCTATTGCGATAATTGTTGTAGTAATTTGGTAAATCAACACTATCAAAAACCGAAAATTACCTCTCCTATAAAAAATTCTGTTTATTCAATTAAAAATAGTGATAGGATAATCCTTGCGGCAACCGTTGATCCTGGCGTTTCCGATATTTTTTGGTTTGTTAACGATGAGTTAATAAATAGTGTTAAAGCCGATGAACCATTATTATGGCAAGCAAAAATCGGAGAATATATTATAAGGGTTATTGACAATAACGGTGAGAGCGATGCGGCAAGAATTAATTTTAAAGATTAAGAACATGAAGCATATAACAAAGGAACGATTACAATTAATAAAGCAAATTAATACTATATTTACCTCATTGACGGAAATTTATAACAAAACTGAAGAAATAACAGAAAAAGGGATTTTAGTATTAGGAGCTATAGGCGGCGGCAAAAGCGCTTTGGTAGCGTCATTAATTAATCATGAACTGAAAATTATTTATAATTCCGATAAAAAAGTCTATCAATTAGAAAATTTTAGTAATTCTGATTTAAAAATACATAACAACCCTTCTACAACGCCCAATATTCTTAATAAATATAAAATTGGCGATACTGTAATTTGGGATTGTCCGGGCTTTGAGATAAATAAGTATTCACCGAGAAATATAACTCAAATATTAATTAATCTTTTTTCTCTAAAGAGATTGTTTAAAGTTACTAACGAGTTGCAATTTATAATCGTCACTCCCGAATCTTCAATAACGGAAGAAAGCGGCGGATTCTATCTCATAATTGAAAAATTTACTAATATTTTTCTAAAGTCAGAGCTAGAAAAATTAAAAAATAGTGTGGCGTTAGTTATAACTAAAGGGGAAGCAGAATCAGAGAATATTAATGAATCAGTAAGAAATATTATAAACAAAAGCGATCCAACTATTCAGAAGTTTTTTAATAATTTGTCTTTGTCCGGGTCTTCATTTATTAAAATTTTTCATAAAATTCCTCAAGAAACCGGACTTTTTACTTCTAAAATAAAATTTGAAGATTTTAAGTTGGAGGCCGTTAACGTAAAACTAAGACCTTTAAATTTTAGCCTTAACGGACATCAAAATATTATAAGTGAGCTATACACTAAAATAGAACTTAATATTGCTCAAATAAGTGGTATCATAACCCGTACTTTTGATGAAAAAAATTTTGATTATTATAAACCTGTCAATTGTCGTATATTTTTTGATGATTATGACAGTTTTATTAAAAAAATTTTATTACCGTCGGATAAAAATTATATTCTTCTGCCTTCCGCAAAACCTAAATATTTTCAAGGGTTACAGCAGATATTTAAATTTCATGAGCTAATGGAAAAAAATAATGATAATCCTAAAAACTTGGTTATTGAGCTTTTAGATATTATCGAAAAATTTTCAGAAGAGCCGCAGCAGCAAGAGCAAATACATAATTATAGCTATATTCTTAAACAACAAACCGAATATTTATTATTTTTCGGAGAAATTTTAAAAGCCGCTCCTTCAGATTCAGATTATTTATTTAACCGCGTAATAAAGCATTGCAAAACAACAGTAAATAAAATTTTCATGCCTTTTATTAAAGACATAAAACTAAAAAAATCTATAGATGATAAATATTACGAAGAAGCTATATGGTGGTTAAATAAATATAAACCTCCTGAAGAAATAAGCGAAACTAAAGCTTTAGCCCGTTTCAATATCGGCACGATTTATAGTAAGAAAGGAGAGCTTAGAAACGCATGGGATAATTTTAATCAGGCTCTTAATTATAATAAAAAACTAATTTTACCGTACAAAGAAATCGGTAATATATTAGAGCAACTAGCAATAAAACCTAACAAAAACGATGATTACTATAAGGTAACTTTAAATTTAGCAATAAAATATTATAAAATTGCCGACTATGATACCGGCATTTTGAAATGTTTTGAAGCACTAATAAAAAAGAATCCGAAAGACCCTGATTTATATATTCAAAAAGGAGATTATTTACTTACAAAAAAAATATATAGCGATGCTTTAAAGGCTTATTCTGCCGCTAAAGATATAACAGATAACTCATTTAAGCGGAATGATATAGCACTTAAAATACTAAAATTCGAGATATCTAAAACAGAACCCGCACCTATAATTGATTATGGTAATATTCACGTTGCTGAGATAGATAAAGCAGAGAGAGACTTGAATTTTGTTAAAATAACCGGTGATAATAACGCGAATTTAGGATAAGAACTTATCCTAAATTCGGTTCAAAAGCTGAATAATCAAGGGTAATACATTAACCCAAAAGATAGGCGTTGTTGCATGGCTCGAAAATTGCTATATTTTGGGTATTCTTTAAAAGTACCGCGATGTCATGCCGTGGCTTGACCACGGCATCCAGTCAGGCTTTTTAATTTTTTCTGGATACCGTGGTCAAGCCACGGTATGACAAGTTTTAAGCGATTTTAACCATCCATGCAACAACGCCCAAAAGATATCACCCAAGAGCAGTATACTTCAAGATTTGAATTTAGCTTTACGCAAATAATAAATCACGATTAAAGAAATAGCGAGTCCAAACCAGGTTAAAGCATATTCTAAATGATCGTTTCTAACATTTGCTAAATGATTCATCGATAAAGGAATAAGAATATCTAAATCACTAATATCTTTGCCGTCCAAAATTACATAAAAATTTTCTAACTTTAGCCCTAAAATGCTAGAAGCGCCTGCCAAATCCAAAGTAAACCAGACATTATTTTTTATGTCATTATCGGGGATAAAAGAGCGTGTTTTTTCGCTAGGCAACGTTACACCGATAATTTCGTGCATTTGCTCATTCGCGGCACTAGAAATAGCGTTTTTATGGCGATTACTAAACCAGCCGCGAGCTACTAAAATAATTTTACCGTTCATAGTCTTAAAAGGCGTCACTAAATAATAACCGTCTTTTTCCTTCGACATTGATCTACGCCCGTATAAATGCATATCTGCGTCGGCTAAAAAATGTCCGGTAATTTTTACTTTACGATAAATTAAATTATCCTCTAAAGCATTTAAATCTACGGCAGGGCTAGTCAGATTATAATCCATAGCCTCTAGAAATAGTTTTTTTTCTTTTAAACGACTAAGCTGCCAAAAGCCAAGCGTTATCAATATAATAACCGTACATAAAGTAAAGAAATCTATAAAATTAAATCTTGAATTGTTAAATTTTTTGTTCACTTTATGCTAAATTTTATAAGTAAAAATATATTGTCGGATAAGATTTTAGTGGCGTTGTTGCATGGCTCCTAATTTACCGCATTATAGTTATTACAAGTACGGTGTCATACCGTGGCATGACCCCGAACGCTTTGCAAAAATTCGAGCCATGCAACAAAGCTTATATATTAAACGAAATACTACTTGCTAAAAATATAAAATTTACATTTGTTTTTTGCCGCTTCTAAATATAAAAAGATTACCGGCGTAATATATAAAGTTAATAATTGCGAGGTTAGTAATCCGCCAACCACCGCAAGACCCAAAGATTGCCGCTCGCCGCCGGTGGCTCCTAGTCCTAAAGCGATCGGTAACGCCCCCATTAAAGCCGCAAGCGTCGTCATCATAATCGGTCTAAATCTAACTAAACACGCTTCATAAATAATTTCTTTAGAAGTTTTATTACTAGTCTTTTGAATTTCTAGGGCAAAATCAATAATGATGATAGCGTTTTTCTTGACGATACCGATTAACATAATCAAACCGACAAACCCGTAAATATCAAGTTCTTTACGGAATAATACTAATGTGAGAAGAGCGCCGAAACCTGCAGTCGGTAAGCCTGCAAGAATAGTGATCGGGTGCAAAAAATTCTCATATAACATGCCAAGAACTATATAAATTAATATAGCGGCAAGCAGCATCAATAGCCCCATATCAGACAGAGAGGACTGAAAAGCCTGAACCGTTCCTTGAAAGCCTCCCGTTATGCTGGCGGGCATTTGCAACTCCTTTATAACCGCCTCCACTTGCGGCACCGCATAACTTAAAGAAAAACCCGGCTTGAGGTTAAAAGAAACCGTAACGGAAGGTAACTGCCCGAAATGAGAAATACTAAGCGGTCCGACGGTATTAATTATTTTGGCAACAGAAGCTAAAGGCACTAGGACATCGTTAGATGATTTAACATAAAGTAAAGATAGCATGGATGGATCCGTCTGATATTCCGGCGCGAGTTCTATAATCACAAAATATTGAGCGGTCGGAGTATAGAGGGTAGAAATTTGTTGCGCGCCGTAAGCACTATATAAAGTTGTTTGTATCTGTTCCAACGATACTCCAAGCTGCGCCGCTTTATACCTGTCGACTTCTAGTTTAGTTTGCGGTTGCGCGATTTGTAAATCCGAGGTCACGTCAAGAAAACCCGTTATTTTGCTAAGTTTTGTTTGGAGCTTCGGCACAAAATTAAATAACTCATCTTGATCGATGCCTTGCATCGTATATTGATACTGACTTTTTGTTGACTGCCCACCAATACTTAGCGTCGGAACATTTTGTATATAAACTTTTATGCCCGTTAGATTATTGAGCTTTGCCCGAAGTTCATTAATTACCTTATTAGAGCCGGGTCTTTGATCTCTCGGCTTGAGGCTTATAAACACCGTTCCTTGATTCATCGAAGAATTTCTCCCCGATGCACCGACCGAAGAAGCAAGCGCCTCAATATAAGGATTTTGCAGCACTATATCCGCAACCTGTTTTTGTAGATTTACCATCGCGTCAAAAGAAATACTTTGCGCGGTTTCCGTGGAAATTAATACTTGTCCTGAATCTTCATCCGGTAAGAAGCCTTTAGAGACGATAGTAAAAAGATAAATAGTTGCTAAAATCATGATAATAAACGCCAGCATCGTAGCTCTGCCGTAATCTATAACCGTTACCAGACTTTTTTGATATTTCTCTTTGATATATTCAAAGGCTTTTTCACTTATTCTTTCAGTTTTCTCGGATGATTCGTTATTCCTACCTTCTTTTAAAAACATATTACATAATACGGGGGTAATTGTGATAGAAATAATTCCTGAAAATAATATAGCCGAGGTTATAGTTACCGCAAATTCATTTAATAACCTGCCTAAAATTCCCCCCATTAATAATAAAGGTATAAAAACTGCTATTAGCGATAAAGTCATGGATATTACGGTAAAAACAATTTCTTTGGTGCCGTCTATCGTCGCTTGTAATTTACTTTGCCCGTTTTCTATATGCCTTGTTATGTTTTCTAGCACTACTATAGCATCATCGACAACAAACCCGACTGCTAACGTCATAGCCATAAGAGATAGGGTATCTATACTAAAATTTAGAATATACATAACCGAAAAGCTGCCTATTATCGACAAAGGCAATGTCAGGGCCGGTATAATAGTCGAAGAAAAATTATGGAGGAAAATGAATATAACGATTATCACCAGCAAAAGAGCTAGGAGTAGCGTAAATTGTACATCATGTACCGATTCTTTAATAGAGTCTGATCGATCAAATAAAATATTTATATCAACTCCGGCAGGAATCTGCTGACGTAATGAAGGTAATATTTCTTTGATTGAATCGATAATCTCCAAAGTATTAGTGTTAGGCTGTTTCTGAATAGCCAAAATTATTCCGGGTTTATCATTATACCAAGCTGCTATTTTATTGTTAGCAACACTATCTATTGCCACGCCGATATTGTTAAGAAATAAAGGATTGCCATTACGATACATTAATATCAAATCATTATATTCTTGAGCATTTTGTAATTGCCCAGGGACTAAAATCGTCGAATAAATATCTTTCCCGTATAAAGCTCCGGTCGGCTGGTTAACATTACCTTGCATAATCGCATTCGCTACTTCCTCGATCCCTATCATATTAGCGGCTAGTTTACTCGGATCAAGCTGTACCCTTATTGCATATTGCTGCGAGCCGTATACTTGTACCTGCGCCACACCTGCCAACATTGAAAATCGTTGAGCAATGATTGTTTCCGCATAATAATCAACTTGGTATAACGGCATAGTATCGGAAGTTAAAGATAGGTAAAATATGGGAGCATCAGCCGGATTTACCTTGCGATAAGAAGGAGGGTTAGGCAAATCGGTAGGTAATTGCTTTGCTGCCGATGAAATAGCCGCCTGCACGTCCTGCGCGGCAGCATCTATATTTCTATCTAAGGAAAATTGTAAGGTGATTTGCGTATTGCCGGAGGTGTTAATTGAGTTCATTGACTCAATATTAGCAATATTGGAAAATTGTTTTTCCAAAGGCAACGCAACAGAAGAAGCCATAGTAGACGGATCGGCACCGGGCAAGCTTACCGAAACCTGAATCGTCGGAAAATCAATATCCGGTAGCACGCTAATAGGCAGCAGCCTATAACTAAACACGCCAAATAATAAAATTGTGAACATGAATAAAGTAGTAAATACCGGACGCTTGATAAAGAACTCGGATATGTTCACAGCAATAACCAAATAATTTTTTAAAAAACGATGTCGTTCTTAGTAACGGTGCATGGGTATCGTCATTGCGAGCAACTGCAGGCGTTGTTGCATGGCTCTAAAAAAGTGCCGTGTGTCATTCTAGCTAAAAGCGGGAATCTAGGCTTTTCTTTGTCATGCTGAACTTGTTTCAGCATCTTTAGTAGATCCTGAAATAAATTCAGGATGACTTAAAAGTATTTTTCTGGATTCCCGTTTTCACGGGAATGACATCGAAAATTTGACCCATGCAACAATGCCCAACATCTCGGAGAATGGCATCTTCAGGCATTACTCCTCTTCTTCCTGAATAACTTTAGCATTCACCTGCGTACCATCAAATAAACGTAACTGCCCATTGATAACTATCCGTTCCCCTTCTGCTAGTCCGGACGAAATAACCGTATAATTATCGTCGGCAAAATCTATTGTTACATCTCGGATATTAGCTTTATTATCCTCCCCGACAACAAACACATATGACCCTTGGTCGTTTATTTGCACGGCTTTATTCGGAACTATTAAAGCATCGGTTTTATTATTAATATTTAACAATATCCGCACAAACTGACCCGGCCATAGCAGCTCTTCACTATTGGGAAATAGGGCTTTTAGCTTGATAGTACCGCTCAAAATATCGATAGTATTGTCGATAAATACAATCTCGCCGTCGGTAATTTCTTCGCCTAGTGCGGTTTTAAGCGTAATAGGCACTTTGGATTTTTGCAGCAAGCTTAAATATTGTGCCGGTACTGAAAAACTTATATAGATCGGGGAAATTGTATTAATTACTACCAAATTTGTTATATTTGCTTGCACTAAATTGCCCTCATCAAGCAGAATTTCACCGAGTCGCCCGCTAATAGGGGCAGTTATTTTGCTATATTCAATTTGTAATTTAGCATCCTCAATTAAGGCTTCATCGGCATCGGTAGCAGCTTTAAAGACATTCATATTGGTTAGCATCTGCATATATTGCTCTTCAGATACGGCGTTTTCAGCAAATAAATTACGATAACGCAACTCTTCTTTTTGGGCATTTTCAAATTGAGCTTGATCTCGCAATAAATTTGCTTCCGCTTCCTCTAAATTATATTGAAAACTCCTCGGATCAATTTCAAATAAAATTTTTCCGGCTTGTGCTAATTCCCCGTCTTTAAAATTTACTTTGATTATTTGCCCCGTAACTAAAGGTTTTACTTCTACGCTTTTATAGCTTTCAGTAAGACCCGCTAGCTCTATCATATGTAACATATCTTTCTTTGTGACTAGCACAATATCAACCGGCGCCCCTGCCGAAATGATTTTTTTACCGGTGATATGATCACGAATAAACCAGATAATTACGGTCAGTATTAGCAAAGCTAATAAGATTAGCAATAAACTTTGTTTTATTAGTTTGATCATAATTATACCCTATAAAAATCGTCATTGCGAGCGACCAAAAGCCTTGTTGCACGGCTCTAAAAAAGTGCCGTATGTCATTCCCGCCTTCGGGCTTTGTTGCATGGCTCAATATTTTTGCAAAGCAACTAGATGACACCATACTTGTAATAACCATAATACAGTAAATTTTTGTACTAATTTTTTCCTGGATTGCCGCTCTAGACTACGCCCTCCTCGCAATGACGATCGACCTCTCACGGCTTTTCTCCATCACCACTCACCTCCTAACGCATGAAAAAGATTCACTGCCGCATTTAAGCGATTAAGCTTAATAGTTACCCCGCTAATTTGTGCTTGCAGCACGCTTTGCTCGGCATTTAATACATCTAAGTAATTGGCAATACCCCGGCGTTGACGTTGTTTTATCAGCCTTGCGGAAGTCTCTAAGGCTTTCTCGTTTCTTTGCCAAATATTAAAATTATCTTCCGAAGTTTTCTGCGCCGAAAGAGCGTCCATAACTTCCCGAAAAGCAACAGCGACAATATTCCGATATTGGATTACATATTGTTCTTGCGTTATCTTAGCAATTTGAACATTTGCTTTAGTTCGACCGAAATCAATTATCGGCATAGCGGAACTGCCCCCGATTTGCCAACTATGCGCCGAATCGTTAAAAAGTTTAGCAGCTTTATTACTCCCTAACCCCAATAATCCCGTTAATGATAAATTCGGAAAATAGGTCGCCCGCACTACACCGATATTGCTATTCGCCGCAATTAAATTCTGCTCAGCCGCTCGTATATCGGGACGCTGCTCTAACAGCTTTGACGGTAGTATTTCCGGAACCATCGGAGCAACTAATTTATCAATAGTTTGATTATGATTAAAGCTACCGTTAACTATATCTTTAGGAGTTCTCCCTAATAGAATTTCCAGAGCGTGTTTTTGCTCCTGTAATTGCTGCTGCAAAATCGGTAATTCAGATTCGGTAACCGTTAGTAACGATTGTGCCTGACTTAAATCTATTTCGTTGCTAGTTCCTGCTAAGAAAAGCTTGTTATTTAGTTCGTATATTTTCTTTTGTATAGTAATTAAGTGACTCGTTAGATATATTTGTTTATGCAAAGCAAGCAAATTAAAATAGGCTATCGCCGTGTTGGTAGCGACGCTTTGCCGTACTGCCTGCTTATTCTCTTCGGCTGAAACTAATAAAGCCTGCGCAGCTTTATCGGCATTTGCCGCTGCACCCCATAAATCAATTTCATAGTTTAATACACTAGCTAAGCTAAAATTATTAACTATATTGTGATTGATATTATTATTTTTAGAATTGACTTGCTTACTGTTTTTTGTCCTATTAGCCGAACCTTGCAAATTAATTTGCGGAAATCTTTGAGCATTATTAAGATTTAATTGTGCTTGAGCTTGCGCGACATTCGTCATGGCGATAAGTATATCGGAATTGGCGTTTAGCGATTCGGTAATTAAAGCCTCTAGATCAGGATCATTGAATTTAGCCCACCACTGACTTTGTTGGACTATAACTTCTTTCTTTTCAATATAAGATTTATCAAAGCTATCGGGTAATTCTATCGCCGGCTTTTTATAATTAGGTGCTAATTGACAACTAAATAATGATACCGATAGTAATATAAAGAGTAAGATAGAGACCTGATTCATAACCTTTATAATTCTATAAATTAATAAAAGATTAAGATAACATTATTTATTAAGCAAGTTTTTTACCTTTATCCTTAAATATTAGTTTAAAGATAGTGTTAATAATAAAACTTTTTTTTAAGGGAATTGTGAGATATAGCAAAGATTATTAAGTTAACCCCAACTATGTATAAGTTTTAGCTTAAAAACTTATACATAGTTGATAATAATTTTACCGTTAAAGAAATGATTTTTATTTACTACAGCTAAATTCAGAAAGGTCTAGACAAGATAAATTTAAAGACAAGCCTGCGCTAGCCGTTAATAATACGTGAGTACAGGCAAATTCAGAAAAATTCGCTTGTATCAAGCTTGGCGTTGTTGCATGGCTACCGGAATCGTCATTGCGAGGAGGCATTTATGCCGACGCGGTAATCCAGGAAAAAATAGCAAAAAATGCTATGAAACTTATTATTTTCTAGATTGCCGCACTCCTTCCAGTCGCAGCTTTGTTGCATGGCTCTAAAAAAGTGCCGTATGTCATTCTAGCTAAAGGCCATAACTGTCCGAAGTTGAAAAATAAATAGAGAAACTGTTTGAGTTTTTCACTCTATTATATATCAAAATAGTAGTATTTTTAGCATTAACGGCAAAAAAAGTACTATTTAATAATCTTAATTTTTTAACTTCGGACAGTTATGGTTAAAGGCGGGAATCCAGCTTTTTCTTTTGTCATGCTGAACTTGTTTCAGCATCTCTTTGTAGTGGATCCTGAAATAAATTCATGATGACAGAAAAGTGTTTTTTCCCGGATTGCCACGTTGGGACTACGTCCCTCCTCGCAATGACGGTGTTTTTTTATAAGGATTTCGAGCCATACAACAACGCCTATATCTTCAATCAGTAATCAGAACTATTATACAATCTGCTACCGGATACTTTTCTTTTTGAAGATGGATGTTTTGAGAAAAATATCTTAAAATATCATAGTAACATTCCATAATTATTTTTCCGTCAATAAAAAAAGCTATTAGATGGAAATTTACTAAAATATCTAACTTAAAATTATTATTATGCAATACACTTATATATTTATTTGTATAATCAACTAATTGGAAGTACTGAAGGCTTATACTGGCAGCTAATTCTATTAACTCATTGCCGGTTTTAGCCTCTTTTACTTTGTCAATAGCTTCTTCTATCTCTTGATATTTTCTACTACTAGACGTTTTATTGCTATACATTTGAAATTGAGTTTCTAAAAATTCTACAAAATTACCTTCTAGCATTTTAGGATCAATGTGCCAATAATAACCGTTTGAATCTTCACTATAGCTATAATAATCAATATTTACTTCTTCTCTTAATTTCGCAATAATTTTATCAATTGTTATGTCATAATTTACCAACTGCTTTTTATAAATAATAATATTTTGTACTACCCCGGTAGTTAAGTAAGCTCCCATAATATTCAACCTTTTATAATTTATGCGAACATACACTATAATTAATTCAATTACTAGTTAATTATTATATATTATATAAAAATAATTATACTACTCATATATCTTAATGAACGAAGCTATATAATAATTGCCGCAGGATAGGTAAAAAATATTAGATGAAACAAATTCAAACCGAAATGCACTATCATAGAGCATAATATTTTACCGGTTTTATAATAAGCATAGCCATAGAAGAAACCACAAATAGTAGCAAGACCTATATATATAATCCCACCCTGAAAATGAGCTACGCCGAATATTAAAGAAGCTATAATAATAGCTAATATTTGCTGTTTCTTTAGAAGATTCTGTAATGTTCTCTGTAGAAAACCACGAAAAAATACTTCTTCGCTCATACAAACAAAAAAGAAATTGTTAATTGCCCAAATCGGTAATATAGCGGGTAATTTAGGATCAAATAATACATAACCGCTTATAAAAGCCGGAGTTAGGATTACTATAATACATAATAATAAAGAAGTAATTGTATATTTTATATGTGTTGATTTGCTATTTTTTTCTAAAATATATAAATCACTAAGGCAGAAAACTATTAAAGCCGGCATAACTTTATCAAAATTCAAATACATTGAAAACGTGGTTGATAATTCTGATAATTTCATCGATTTAATAGCCAATATATTAAAAAATCCCGGCACTTTATGAAAAGCAAAGGCTGCTATACAAATGGAAATTGCTAAAAATAATAAAAACTTTACGGTTTTATGAAGGTTTTGAAAATTAAAATAGGAATAAGTTAGAGCGGCAAATATACTTAAGGAAAAGAAACCGACAATATTTATTACACCTTGATATAAAGCTAATAGATTTGTAAGAATGAGTAATATATAAATCGGTTTTTTGTTTTTAACAAATAAAGATGTTATTATTGTGATAACAAGAAGGGGGTAAGTGATATTTATATTTTGCATAAAATAATAAATGTTTTTTTTAGTTTTTAAGGTATAATATATTATTTAGCATAAAGAAATAGTAAAAAAGCAAACATGTCAAAATTTTCTACTCAAAACTCTGATATATATTTTGGTGATTGCCTTGATATTCTTAAACAAATTCCAGATGACTCTGTTAATCTAATTATAACATCTCCTCCATATGCAGATCAGAGAAAAAACACTTATGGTGGAATACATCCTAATAAATATGTTGAATGGTTTTTGTTGCGATCAAAGGAATTCAAAAGAGTTTTGAATCCAACAGGTTCATTCATTCTAAATATAAAAGAACGCGTATTAGAGGGAGAAAGACATGTATATGTATTAGAATTAATACTAGAAATGCGTAAACAAGGTTGGTTATGGACAGAAGAATATATATGGCATAAAAAAAATTGTTACCCTGGAAAATGGCCTAACAGATTTAGAGATTCTTGGGAGCGATTACTTCATTTTAATAAACAAAAAAAATTTAAAATGTTTCAAGATAATGTTAAAATTCCTATGGGTAACTGGGCTAAACAAAGACTTAAAAATTTAAGCGAAAAAGATATGATTAGAGACGAATCAAAAGTCGGAAGTGGATTTGGAAAAAATATATCTAATTGGCTTGAAAAAGATACAGTTTACCCGGCAAATGTATTGCACTTAGCAACCGAATGTAATAATAAGAACCATAGTGCAACTTTTCCTGAAACACTGCCTATTTGGTTTATAGAATTATTTACTGAAAAAAATGATTTAGTTCTTGATCCTTTTGCAGGAAGCGGGACAACTTTAATCGCTGCAAATAAACTTGGAAGAAAGGCAATCGGAATTGATACTAATGAAGACTATATTGATCTAATATTTAACAGTTTGAAAGCTCATGATAACAAACAATGAAATTATAAAATTCATAGAAGAAAATATTAACTTTTTTCATAATGCAAGATTAAAAAGTTTACAATTATTAAAAATAGAAAAACTTCTAAAAAGAAAAAATCCATACCTGTTTAGATGTAAAGATATACTACTTGCTGATGAATTGGTTAAATTCATTCTAGACGCTCATTTATCTTCTCAAGAGGAAACTATCTTTGGTAACTTTCTTGGAAACTTAGCAATTTTTATCAACACTAAAATTTATAATGGCTTTAAATCAAGTGCTGAAGGTATTGATCTTGAATTTATAAAAGATAATGTAAAATATATTGTTTCAATTAAATCTGGTCCAAATTGGGGTAATAGTAGTCAGATTAAAAAAATGAAAGATAACTTTCAAAAAGCACAACGTATTTTGAGAACAAACGGAAGTAGAACAGAAAATATAATAGCAATAAATGGTTGTTGTTATGGTATTGATAATCAACCTGACAAAGGTTATTATTTTAAATATTGTGGTCAAGCATTTTGGGAATTAATTTCCGGTGACCTTGAGTTATATACAAAAATTATAGAGCCGTTGGGTCATAAAGCAAAAGAAAGAAATGAAGAATTTAATATTGAGTATGCAAGAATTATAAATAATTTGGTGAAAGGATTTATTTCAAAATTTTGCAATAATGGAAAAATAAATTGGGAATTACTAGTTGAATACAACTCAAAAAAATAAAGTTTTAAGTTTAGCGTTTTAAATAATCAAAAAAAATTTGTATTGCAAGCTTGGCAGCGACTTACTCTCCCATGCCTCAGGGCATAGTACCATTAGCGCTATGAGGTTTCACGTTCGAGTTCGGGATGGGATCGTGTGTTTCACTCATGCTATAACCACCAAGCCAGCAATACAAACTTTTTTAAAGTATCAGAATCGTCATTGCCGACTACAAGAAGTGCAACAATGACAATTTTTTTGCTGGGTTGTTTGTCGATAAAGCTGAAAAATTGCCTCTGGCACTGTTAACAAAGTTGATTTTAAAGCTAATTAAAGCCTTTTTTGCTGCAAATTATAAGATTTTTTTGAAATATGAATAACTATTCCATCAAAAATCTTATTAATTTTCGCTAAAAAATCCATTTAATTATCAATTAAAAAATTTTGTTAACAGTACCATAAAAGAACTACTTAAAATTAGTTTTTAGTAATTTCATCATTATTGCTTTGCTTCTTAATTTACCCATTATAGATAGATTAAAAAGTTTAGCAATAACTTACTAAAAATAATAATTTTGAGCAATATCTTAAAAAATTTATTTGTGAGATCCTTACCGTATCTACAGAATTAACACTGTATACATGTGTAATCTCAGCAAAGTAAATCAATCGAGCTATTAGTATCAGTTAGCTACATGCGTTACCGCACTTCCACACCTGACCTATCAACGTGGTGGTCTTCCACGGCTCTAATAGGGAAGTCTAGTTTTGAGGTGGGTTTCCTGCTTAGATGCATTCAGCGGTTATCCCTTCCGTACTTAGCTACCCAGCTATGCCATTGGCATGACAACTGGTCCACCAGGGGTACGTCCACCTCGGTCCTCTCGTACTAAAGGCAGATCCTCTCAAACTTCCTACACCCACGGCAGATAGGGACCGAACTGTCTCACGACGTTCTAAACCCAGCTCACGTACCACTTTAATCGGCGAACAGCCGAACCCTTGGGACCTTCTCCAGCCCCAGGATGTGATGAGCCGACATCGAGGTGCCAAACGATTTCGTCGCTATGGACGCTTGGAAATCATCAGCCTGTTATCCCCGGAGTACCTTTTATTCGTTGAGCGATGGCCCTTCCACGCGGGACCACCGGATCACTATGACCGACTTTCGTCTCTGCTCGTCTTGTCAGACTCGCAGTCAGGCTAGCTTATGCCATTGCACTCTAAAAGTTGATTTCCGACCAACCTGAGCTAACCATCGCGCGCCTCCGTTACTCTTTGGGAGGCGACCGCCCCAGTCAAACTACCCACCATGCATTGTCTCGGATCCTGATTCAAGGATCGCGGTTAGATGTCAAGAACCAGAAGGGTGGTATCTCAAGGATGACTCCATAATGACTAGCGTCACTATTTCATAGTCTCCCACCTATCCTGCACATCTGATTCCTAACACCAGTGCAAAGCTATAGTAAAGGTTCACGGGGTCTTTCCGTCTGACCGCGGGAACTCCGCATCTTCACGGAGAATTCAATTTCGCTGAGTCGATACTGGAGACAGTGGGGAAATCGTTACGCCATTCGTGCGGGTCGGAACTTACCCGACAAGGAATTTCGCTACCTTAGGACCGTCATAGTTACGGCCGCCGTTCACTGGGACTTCAATTCAGAGCTTGCACCCCTCCTCTTAATCTTCCAGCACTGGGCAGGCGTCAGGCCCTATACGTCGTCTATTGACTTTGCAGAGCCCTGTGTTTTTAATAAACAGTCGCTACCCCCTAGTTTGTGTCACCTACAAATGGTTGCCCATCTATAGGTCATCTTTCTCCCGAAGTTACAGATGCAATTTGCCTAGTTCCTTCAGCATCGTTCTCTCAAGCGCCTTGGTATACTCTACCTGTCCACCTGTGTCGGTTTGGGGTACGGTCTTTATAGGTCTCTTACATAACTTACTTCTAAAGGTAATTTGTACGTCGATCCGGTACTCAAATCCTCACGTACGTTTAAGTACGCTGCGGTTTTGCGCTCCGTGTCTCCTTCAAATTCCTCTTTAATAAGCCAAGCTATGTAAGAGACCTATGCGAGGGTGTTATTTCCTGGAAAATATTCGCTGCACAAACAATCCAATAAGTCTGCACAACTTTCTATTTTCGTCACATCCCTCAGGTTCAGGAATATTAACCTGATTCCCATCGATTACGCCTTTCAGCCTCACCTTAGGGGCCGACTAAACCTGCGCAGATTAACTTTACGCAGGAACCCTTGGACTTTCGGCGAGAATGTTTCTCACATTCTTTATCGCTACTTATGTCAGCATTCTCACTTCCGATACCTCCAGCAAACCTTACGGTTCACCTTCACAGGCTTACGGAACGCTCCGCTACCACTCACGCTTAGCGTGAATCCGCATCTTCGGTACATGACTTGAGCCCCGTTACATTGTTGGCGCAAGAAAACTTATTTAGACTAGTGAGCTGTTACGCTTTCTTTAAATGATGGCTGCTTCTAAGCCAACATCCTAGTTGTTTTGGTCTTCTCACATCCTTTCACACTTAGTCATGATTTAGGGACCTTAGATGGCGGTCTGGGCTTTTTCCCTCTCGACTATGGACCTTAGCACCCATAGTCTGTCTGCCACGCTGTACTCATCGACATTCGGAGTTTGATTGAGTTTGGTAAGTCTGTAGGACCCCCTAGCTCATTCAGTGCTCTACCTTCGATGGTAATGCTATGACGCTCTACCTAAATAGATTTCGCGGAGAACCAGCTATATCCGAGTTTGATTGGCCTTTCACCCCTAACCACAGCTCATCCCCTACTTTTTCAACAGTAGTGGGTTCGGCCCTTCAGCGGATTTTACTCCACCTTCAGCCTGGCCATGGCTAGATCACCCGGTTTCGGGTCTAATTCATCTAACTAAAAACGCCCTATTCAGACTCGCTTTCGCTACGCCTACACCTAACGGCTTAAGCTTGCTAGATAAACTAAGTCGCTGACCCATTATACAAAAGGTACGCCGTCACAAGACATATAAATACGCTTGCTCCGACTGCTTGTAAGCATTTGGTTTCAGATACTATTTCACTCCCCTGTTAGGGGTACTTTTCACCTTTCCCTCACGGTACTTGTTCACTATCGGTCACTAGAGAGTACTTAGGCTTAGAGGGTGGTCCCCCTATTTTCAAACAGGATTTCACGTGTCCCGCCTTACTCAAGGACTTCAAACTTTTTACCTATACGGGACTATCACCCTCTATGGTCAACCTTTCCATGTTGTTTTAGTTATTTTTTTGAAGCCACTGGCCTGGTCCGCGTTCGCTCGTCACTACTAACGGAGTCTCGGTTGATGTCCTTTCCTCCGGCTACTTAGATATTTCAGTTCACCGGGTTTGCTTCACATAGCTATGTATTCACTATATGATACCTACAAAGTAGGTGGGTTGCCCCATTCGGAAATCTTCGGATCGAAGCTTATTCGCAGCTCCCCGAAGCTTATCGCAGCGTATTACGTCCTTCATCGCCTTCTAGTGCCAAGGCATTCACCAAATGCTCTTATTTTATTTACTTTTATAGCTTCCCTTTATTCGATATATACATCAAATTTTAGACTTCGCTTGTGCTCACGTACTAAGTGTACGCTGCGCAAGCTAGTTCTAAAATTTAACGCCTATATCAAATAAAGCTTTGCTATATAACTTGAGATTACACGATGTATACAGAACTAATTCTATATTCAGTATCTACTCACGATATAAATTTTTATTTATTCGCGGTGTGTATTTAGTTTTTTTCAGCTTTATCAACTTTTTAAACAGCTAGCAAAGTTTTTGCAAACCTTGTGTGAGGATTTTTATATCTATTATTCTCTACCATGTCAAACACTATTTTAAAAATAATCTATAAAAATAAGAATTTATATTGATCAAGATAGTCAAAACGTCATTGCGAGCCGCGTAAGGCGTTGTTGCATGGCTCGAGCTTACCCCGTCATTGCGAGGAGGGACGTAGTCCCGACGTGGCAATCCAGGAAAAAATAGCAAAAAATGCTATGAAAATTATTATTTTCTAGATTGCCGCGCTCCCTTTGGTCGCTCGCAATGACGATTCCGGTAGCCACACAACAACGCCTACGCCTCCTCGCAATAACGATTCCGGATATTATTCCACACAACAATGCCGCGCGGGAATGACATAAGAGAACGCTTTTATTTATCGACCCAGCCGGACAATGCCCGCTAGCACTATATTATTACTATTTCAGGACGCAGCTTTGTTGTTGATAGGATAGCTTTTTACAAATCGCTTTAGCTTGAGCAAGACTTTTATAGTCACCCGCTAACACTAAATAGAAAAATTTACCGTCATCATATTTAACTTTTTTAGTGGTAATATCGGCATTTTTAAGAATTTTTATAAACTTCTTTTTAATGCGTTCCCCTTCTGCAATTGCCTCGGCTTCTGATTTTACTGAAGCAAGTTGTACTTTGTAACCTCCTACCTCATCATAATTTTGTGCCTTCTTGACTTTTTCGTCGTCTCGGCTAACTTTTATTATATTTAAGCCGGTTTTATTTTCTTCTATTTTAGGAGAATCGGAAATATCACTAGACATATCATTTAACGATATCAAATCAGAAATTTTATCAAGCCGAGCCATTTTCTGATCTAGACTAGAAAAATCGATTATTAAATCTTCTATTTTTTCCTTAATTTGCTTGCGAGATTCTATATTGATAGGTTTTTCCGGTTCCGGAAGAAACGTGGCATCTTTGATTAAAGTTTTTTTCGAGGTAAGATTTTCATATATTGTGCTGCCGATACCGAAAGATTTTATAGTTTCTATTTGTTGAGGTTTAATTTTCGCAGGCGAGTCATCCGGATAAATAGTAATTACCGGTTTGTTGTTATAATAGTAATGATATGTGAAATAGCCGGTAGTTAACAATATTATAACTATAATAAAAATTTTAAATAAAATATTGTTAGTCATGAGTTGAAGGGTTTTTATTTAGGTATTGCTTGCAAAATTTTGATGTTATTCCCGCTGCCCCTTATGTCATTCCTGCGAAGGCAGGAATCCAGATTTTTTTACCTTGTCATGCTGAACTTGTTCCAGCATCTATAAAGAAATATCCTGAAATAAATTCAGGATGACTTTAAAAGTATTTTTCCGGATTCCCGCTTTTAGCTAGAATGACATCAAAAATTTGAGCCACGCAACAACGCCCCGCCTACGCGGGAATGACATCGAAGAAGCCTTAAAAAAAGTATACGTGAAGTATGTTTTTCTGCTTTGAAGTATTGGTATACGAAGATCAACTTCAAAAAGAGCAAGGAGTCTACAAAGCGAGGATCGGAGCGTATACTTAATACGTGAGAACCGGAGCTTTTGTAAGACGACGTAGCCAATTTTTGAAGTTCATCGAGTATACCTACATCCTATCCATAGGCTCTACCCCTATAACTTCTAAACCGCTAGCTATAATTTTTTGAATAGATTTAGCCAGTGCCAGCCGAGCGCTAGTTAGTTCTTTATTACTTTCAATTACAAATCTATAATCATTATTTTCTTTACCGAAATTCCATAAAGTATGAAATCTAGAAGCCAAATTTATTAAATAAAACGCTATACGATGCGGTTCAAAATATTTTGCGGCACTTTCGAGCGTCTTCGGCCAGGATGCAAGAAGCTTAATTATTTCTATTTCCTCTTCCGAAGAAAGCAACGATAAATCATATTCATTAGCTTTAAAATTATCATAAGCTTCGGGCATCATCTCTTTAGCTTTCGATAATATCGAAATCGTTCGTACATAAGCATATTGTACGTAAAATATAGGATTCTCTTTTGACTGCTCCTTTACTTTTATCAGATCAAAATCAATGGTAGCGTCATTCCTACGTGTTAGCATCATGAATCTTATTATATCTTTTCCTACTGCCCTATTCACGTCTCTAACACTGGTAAAATTACCTAAACGTTTCGACATTTTTATCGGCACGTTATTTTCGACGAAATTTACTAGCTGACAGATTTTTACGTCAACTTTAACTTTATCGCATCCTAAAGCTTTTACCACGGCTTCAATTCTTTTGACGTAACCGCTATGATCAGCGCCGAGTACGTAAATCAAGTGATTAGCTCCTCGGTCTATTTTATCCTTAGCATAAGCAAGATCGGCAGCAAAATATGACCAAGTACCGTCAGCTTTTTCTATAGGTCGATCCTGATTATCGCCGAACTCAGTAGATTTAAATAATTTTTGCGTTCTATTTTCCCATTCTTCATGAATTTTGCCCTTAGGAGCCGGCAATTCTCCTTCATAAATTAACCCCATATCGGTTAATAACTTAACGATCTCGTCTATTTTACCGTTATCATGCAATAATTGTTCCGAAAAAAACACGTCATGTTTAATGCCGAGTTCTTTTAAATCTTCCTTATTTAACAGCAACATTTCCTGCACGGCAAAATTTTTAACTAGCTTAAATTTTTGCGCCTCATCCATGGTAAGTAATTTATCGCCATATTCTTTTGCCAGCTTTTGACCGAGGGGAATTAAATACTCTCCCGGATATATCCCTTCAGCTATTTGAATTTCTTCGCCCAAAGCTTCTTTGTAACGCAATATCACGGTACTAACCAAGTCATCTATTTGCGAGCCGGCATCATTAACGTAATATTCTTTTGTAACGTTATATCCGACTTTTTGTAAAATCCCGGCAAGCGCATCACCGTATACCGCACCCCTTGCATGACCTATATGCATAGGACCGGTAGGATTTGCCGAAACATATTCGATATTAATATTTTTGTTATCGGCAATATCAATTGCAAAAAACTTTTCTTCATTTTGCAAGATGTCTTTAATAGCACTATGCCAATTTTCGGCTTTAATAGTAAAATTAATAAAGCCCGGACCGGCTATTTCTATACTAGCAATATAAGGCAGCGATATAAGGATTTCTTTAAATTTTATTGCTACTTCGCGAGGGGAAATATTTTCGTTAGCGGCAATAATCATTGCTATATTACTTGATAAATCACCGTTAAAATTATCCTTAGGAATCTCAATATTAGCAATTTTCGATATATCGTGATTGCTATATATCCGCTCACCTGCAGTAATTATGTCGCGTTTTAATTGGTTAAATATATTCATAAGTCAAAATTGGCATAAATCAAATATTGTTAAAATTTACCGAGCAAAGCTCGTTATACTCTTGGATCGCAAAGCGATCAGTCATACCGGCGATATAATCGGCAACTATTCTGGCTTTAGATTTAGTATCTTCCGATTTTATCAATTCTTTCCAACTAAAAGGTAATAAATTGATATCATCCATATACACCTTAAACAAGCCTTCCACGATTTTATGACATTTACGGCTAATCGCCGTAATCCTATTATTTCTATAAACTTTCTGAAATAAAAATTGTTTGATTTCACTAATACGCTCCTTGGCATTATCGGTAAAATCAACTATTTGATAATTTAAGTTACGTATTTCGTCAACGCTTTTGATTTGCTCTTTATTTAAATTATCTTTTGTTTGCCCTAATAAATCGGTAATTAATTCATTCATCAGTCTGCGGACTATTTCATATATTAAACACGAAGAATTTATATCTTTAAATTTAGCCTTGAGTTCAAAAATATGTTGATCAAGATATTTAAGTTCCGCTAAATGGTTAAAATCAATAATTTTCGCTCCGATACTATCTTCTAAATCATGAGAAATATAACTAATATCATCGGCAAGGGAAGCTACTTGCGCTTCTGCGGTTGCATAAGTTCCAAGACGTAAGTCATTTTCTTTATTATATTCTGCTATATATTCATTTATATTATTTATTAATGGCCCGTTATGCTTAACAATTCCTTCTAAAACTTCCCAAGTTAGATTTACTCCTTTATAAGTAGCATATCTTTTTTCTAGCATTGTTAAAATTTTTAGAGATTGCGCATTATGGGAAAAACCGCCATATTCCTTCATACATTCGTTCAAAGCAATCTCTCCTGCATGACCGAAAGGCGTATGCCCAAGATCGTGAGCAAGTGCGATCGCTTCCGCCAAATCACTTGACAAATTCAAAGTATTCGCTATTGATCTTGCAACCGTTGCAACTTCTAAAGAATGGGTTAACCTATTTCTATAGTGATCCCCTTCATGATTTATAAAAACTTGAGTTTTATATTGTAAACGCCTGAAAGCATTGGTATGAATGATGCGATCACGATCACGTTCAAACTCATTCCTATAAGACGTCGGAGATTCAGGGTATAACCTACCCTTACTTTTCAACGGATCACAAGCGTATGAAGCAAGCATTTTGCCCTCCATCTTGAAAGAACTGTTAAATTAGTGTATATATACTCATAAATGAAAGATTGAAGTGTCACCCCGTGGTCAAGTCGGCGTTGTTGCATGGATGGTTAAGCCACGGTATGACAGTTTTTCAAGTTAACCGAGTATAACATGCATACACTATATAATCTAAATAGATTTTTACAAGAGTATTTTAGTGACCATAACAATAACCGATAACGCTTTTAATCGAGTTCACGAATTAATTAAGCTAGAGCAAAATGAAAATTTAGCTCTCCGAGTTTCTGTTGATAGCGGCGGCTGTTCCGGACTTATGTATAATTATGAACTTGTGGAAAAGGCAACTATTGAGGAAGATGATTATATTGCTACCAAAAACGGTGCTATGATCGTTATTGATCCGATATCTAAAAAAATTATAGCCGAGTGTATTTTAGATTTTATAGAGGAACTCGGCAGTTCATATTTTAACGTTAGCAACCCAAACGCTAAAGCAAAATGCGGATGCGGTAATTCATTCGCGGTATAAGTTATATTCAAAATACTCAATGTCATTCTAGCTAAAGGCGGGGCATGTTGCATGGCTCGAAAGTAGGAATACTCTACTGTTCAAAATAACCAAACAGGAAATTTTTTGGATAATTCAATAAAAATATTAGGCATTGAATCAAGTTGCGATGATACGGCAGTAGCAATAGTTACCTCGGATCATAAAATTCTTGCTAATATAGTTATCTCGCAGAATAAAGAACATGAAGCTTTTCAAGGAGTAGTGCCGGAGATTGCCGCAAGATCGCATTTAGCTAATTTGGAAAAAGCAACGAGGCAGGTATTAGATGAGAGCAAACTTACATTAGCAGAACTTAACGCCATTGCCGCAACTTCCGGTCCCGGATTAATAGGCGGCGTTATAGTGGGGTCAATGTTCGGCAAAGCTCTTGCAACCGTTTTAAAAAAACCTTTTATTGCAATTAATCATTTAGAAGGTCACGCTCTGACCGCTCGGCTAACCCACCGCGTAAAATATCCTTATTTGCTCTTGTTAGTTTCAGGAGGACATTGTCAATTTGTGGCAGTTAGGGCTTTAGGTAAATATAAAATTCTAGGGCAAACTATCGACGACGCGGTCGGTGAAGCATTTGACAAGGTCGCTAAGATGCTAGGGCTTCCCTTTCCCGGAGGAGCGGAAATTGAAAAAAGGGCAAAATCCGGCGATCCGTATAAATATGTTTTACCGAAGCCGATTATTAATAGCGGTGATTGTAATATGTCTTTTTCCGGTCTTAAAACCGCTGTGCGTTCATTAATAATAAAGCTTAAAAAGATAGGGGAAACGGAAATTAACGACATAGCCGCCAGCTTTCAATATACGATCGGAGAAATCCTTACTATAAAAACCTTAGAAGCTATCAAAGTATATGAGAAAATTATTGCCGAGTACTCATTATACTCAAATGATCTTTCAAATTGGAACGTAAAACAAGGGGTGAGCGAGCGCAGCCTAGATAAACTAGGTGAGTACGTGAATTCCCCGAAGTTTTGCGGAGCCGATTTGGAAGAGCAGAAGAGTATAGTAATTGCCGGCGGAGTTGCCGCTAACGGGTATTTACGCACACTACTTACAAAGCAGCTAGCAGAGTACGGTTACCAGCTTATAGCCCCCCCTACTCAGCTATGTACCGATAATGCGGCAATGATTGCTTACGCCGGCCTTGAGCGTTTTAATAATAACTTATTCAGTCCTTTAAATTTCTGTCCAAGAGCAAGATGGAGTTTGGAGGATTTGTAGTGCTAATATACTTTTCTTAGCTTAGTTAATTGCTTCTATTCTTTTCTATTATTTATTATTTATTTTTTACCTTATTACACTTAATTATGAAAATGGTTAATAAAGATTTCAGGATGTTTAGATGCTATTTTTAATAAGGATATAGCAGGACCTCTAGGTTTACGCCTTCCTTGTTCCCATTCCTGTAACGTTCGGACACTAATTCCCATAAGAACAGCAAAATCTGTTTGAGAAAGGTGCAAATGTTTTCTAATATCTATTATATCATCTCTTGTTTCTATTTTTTTTACATTTCCCTTTCCTATTTTTATATCTTGAATAGATTGTAAAATTTCTGCTCCAATATTTCTCTTTGCTTTCATAAATCTAATTCCTCTTTAATTTTCTTTAAAACAGAAGCCGGTATGTTGTCAGCTTCATTTTTTGCATAAATAGTTAACAACCAAATTTGTTCTTCTTTATTTTTATAGTAATAAATAATACGAACGCCGCTACGCTTACCTTGTCCTTTAGCTGTCCATCTTATTTTTCTAAGGCCATCGCTACCTGGTATAATATCGCCTGATTTAGGATACAGTGCTAAATGCCATTGAAAACTTGCATACTCGTCATCTGTAAAATACGAATTTAATAATTTATTAAATAAAGGCGATTCTATATATTCCATGAGTATATTATTACGTCACTGACGTATAAAGTCAAATATTATTTTTAATTACTTCTATTTTCTATTTTTTGAAATACTTTAATCGTTTTGTTTATTTTTTTCAGGGATTCTTTAGCTAGGTTCTGTGAACAAAATTTAAATTAATCTATTTTATTTTTAACTACAAATTATAAGATTTTTTTGAAATAGGAGTAGCTCTTCCGGCAAAAATCTTATTAATTTTCGTATAAAAATACCTTAAAATATAAATAATTTAAATTTTGTTCACAGAACCTAGCTTTTAAGTAATTCTATTAATTTTTCTTCCTAGGAAAACAAAAAGCTCTGGTACTATCTTGATTAATAAACTCAATAATTTGCTGCACGATGGAGTTGTTTTTATATTTCTCCGAGACTTTTTTAACTCTATCGGTAAATATTCCTTCACCGGAAAAAATTTCTTCAAGTGCTTTTATTGCTCTTAAAGTTTCTTCTTTTTCAAAACCCCGTCTTTTCATTCCAACTAAATTCATGCCTTCAAGCGTTGCTCTTTCACTGCTAGCAAGCCCGAAAGGTATTAAATCCTCAACTACCGCCGATATGCCCCCTATCATCGAATGCGCACCGATTCGCACATGCTGAAGAACTGCAGAAAGCCCGCCGATTATTGCATAATCACCGACCTTAACATGCCCGGCTAAACTTACGTAATTCGCAAATACCACATTATTACCGACTCGGCAATCATGACCGATATGAACACCTACCATAAACAAACAATTATCGCCTACCGATGTGACCATTCCCCCGTCTTTACTACCCGCCTGGATAGTGACATACTCACGAATAACATTATTAACGCCTATAATTGTTTCTGATTTTTCTTGGGCATATTTTAAAATTTGAGGAGGTTGACCGAGAGATGCAAAAGGGTAAATAACCGTATTTGCACCGATTTTAGTTATCCCTTCAATCACTATATGAGATTTTAATTCTACATTATCGGCAAGCATTACTTCCGGTCCGACAATACAGTAAGGACCGATTTTTACATTCTTACCAAGAGATGCTGTTTTAGCGACTATTGCGGTAGGATGTATATTAGATATTACCACTACTAACCTATTTTAAGAGTTATAACGCCCCAAAATGTCATTCCCGCCTTCGCTCATGAGTGTCAATTTAAGGAGCAAAAACGTAAGCCGTCATTGCGAGAAGGCATTGTTGCATGGCTCGAAAACTCTACGTCATTGCGAGCCGCTGCAAGCAGCGTGGCAATCCAGGCTATCCCGAATGTAATGAGGGATTTAATTAGAATGCTAAACTAGTTTAGCATAAAAATATGTTTATACTTGATTGCCGCGTCGGCACGATGTGCCTCCTCGCAATGACGGTGTTTTTTGCAACGCTTTTGATCCACGCGGGCAATTGGCCACAGGCGTTATTGCATGGCTCTAAAAAAGTGCCGTATGTCATTCCCGCGAAAGCGGGAATCTAGAAAAAATACTAAAAATAAACAAACTTATATAAAAATTTACTATATAATTCGCTTAAATACTTTTCTGGATTCCCGCCTTTAGCTAAAAGGACATCGAAAATTCGAGCCATGCAACAACGCCAATGCCACACAGGAATAACATCGGTGAGCCTTTAGTTATCATTTTTTCTTACTTCATTTTTAGCTAACTTAACTGGTTTGATCTAACCATTGCGGTAAATTTGCTTTCGGCGACTAGCTCCCCGTCAACCGTGACTTTACTATAGAACTTCCACACCGTTCCCCGTTGTTGGTCAATCTGCGCATAAATATGCATGGTATCGCCGGGCTGAACAATTTTCCGGAATTTAGAATCTTCAATAGCCATTAAAAAAACTTCTTTATCTTTAGTTGAATCTAAAGATTTTGCTACTAAAATAGCTGCTAGCTGCGCCATAGCTTCAATTATTAGAACACCCGGCATAACCGGTTTTGTCGGAAAATGTCCCATAAATTGCGGTTCGTTAAACGTAATATTTTTAATACCGGTAATTGACTTACCAAGCTCAAATCCCTTTACTCTATCTATCAACAAAAAAGGATAACGATGCGGTAGCATCGACATAATTTCGACAATCTCAATAGTCATTATTTAACTCTCTCTTTTTTAGGCTCTGTTAATTGTTTCATAATTATCGCTTGTTTATGCCAATCTCTCATTGATACCGTCGGAGATCCGGCGACAATGCGACCGGATTCTATATTTTGAATTACGCCGCTCTGCCCCGCTATCTGCACCTTATCGCCTATCGTTAAGTGACCGGCGACACCGACTTGTCCGCCAAGGGCGCAATATTGACCGATTACGCTACTGCCGGCTATTCCTACCTGCGCCACAATAATCGATCCTTTGCCTATTTTTACGCAATGCCCAATCTGTACTAAATTATCTATACGGCATAAATCTTCTATTATCGTATCAATTATCGAACCTCTATCGATAGTAGTATTAGCGCCTATTTCAACATTATTACCGATTCTAACTATTCCGGTATGAAATATTTTATAATGTACTCCCTTCTCGGTAGCAAAGCCAAAGCCGTCTTGACCGATTCGCGCCCCCGATAAGATTACCGCATCATCGCCGATAATGCTATAAGTTATCGAAACATTTGAATATATTAAAGCGTTTTTACCGATTATTACACCGCCCCCTATAAAAGTCCCGGCTTCTATTACGCTATTATCGCCTATAACAACATTATCTTCAATAATAACATTATGACCTATATAACAATTCTTGCCGATAATTGCTGAATCTGCAACATATGCCGATTTCATTATTTTCGGCGAGCGAGATTTTACCGGGCTATAAAAAAAATCAATTAACTTGCCGTAAGCAAAATATGAATTTTGAGCTTTTAATAAAATGGTTTGATCATTGACTTCTTCAGCAAAATCTTTGGGAATTATTGCAACCGCAGCCTTAGTATTTTTTAGCAAACTTGCATATTTAGGGTTACTTAAAAAAGTAATATCACAGGGGGAAGCTTCTTCAAGGATTTTTATATCATGAATAATTATATCGTCATAATTGACTTCAGGCGCTTCTATACTATCTTGCAAAAATTCAATAATTGCCGATAATTTATGGGGACCTAGGTTTTTATAAAAACGATTATACTGTTCATCTTTCAAAAATTGTTTTTTCATTTTATCGGGGACTTGCGTACTCACTTATTAAGTATAAGCTTCGTGTACTCGCCCCTCAAAATAAAATCCAATTTCCGAAATACAAACAGTATACCTACCATAAAACCTAAAGGAAATTTAATATAGAAGTGGTGGCCGAAGCTGGAATTGAACCAGCGACACAAGGATTTTCAGTCCTTTGCTCTACCAACTGAGCTATTCGGCCATTTGTTTGAATGAATTGTTAGCATATAGAACATGGTTTAAATTCTTATAATTGATTAATCTATATTTGTCTAGATGATTTATATGATTCGATAACTTTTATTGCTTACAAAGAGGAATTTGAAGGAAACCTGAAACTGTGAACCGCACCATACTTAAAGTACGTGAGGGTGAGGAACTAGGATTAACGTACAAATTATCTTAGAAGTAGAGTTATGCAAGAAGTATATTACTATTTAACCCCAACTATGGATAAGTTTTAGCTTAAAAACTTATCCATAGTTCGCGTTATTTATTAAAATCATGATCTAGTTAACTTCATTATAGAATCGGTAGACATGTGTACAGTAGCTTTACCTGATAATTTCTCTATTAATTTTTCTCCAGGCTTAGTAGATATTTTTACTTTAAAACTTCTGCGATGATACGGCGACTGACCGTATAAATTTATGGCGTTTATATGCTCTTTAGTACCGTAACCGAAATTTTTATGCCAATTATATTCCGGAAATTCGACGCTAAGCTTTAGCATTAAACGATCTCTGGTTACTTTGGCTATAATGGATGCGGCGGAAATTGATAAGGATAAATTATCACCGTCAATAATACTAATAAATCGTTCGTCGAAAAATTTCATATTACCGTCAACTAATACTATATCGGGGCTAGTACCAAGTTTTTCGACTGCTTCTATGCAAGCTTTTTTTGTAGCTTCAAGAATATTAATTTCATCTATCTCTAGATGGGATACTATAGCAACCGCCCAAATATAATTCTCGGTAATTTGTTTGTATAAAAATTCTCTTTTGTTAAAACTAAGTTTTTTGGAATCTTTAATACCGGCTATAATATTTGTTTGATCTATTATTACGGCACTAGCTACCACCGGTCCGGCAAGGGGACCTCTACCCGCTTCATCTACTCCGGCTATGATAAGCGGGTTATATTTTTTCTCGAAGTGCAGTATGTCTTTTTCCATAATTGTTTCTTTTTAGTTTTTAATGTATAATATACAAAAATAAAGTGAAAAAATGCAAAATTACTTTGAATTGCTAGGCATCAAAAAAGCTTATGATATTGATTTAAAAATATTAGAAAAGCAATATTTCGCTATGCAAGCAAAATACCATCCCGATAGAGCAAAAAATATCGATGAAAAACAGAGTAAGCTTGTTATTTCTATGGAGTTAAATAAGGCTTACGGCGCGCTTAAAGACGAGCTAAAGCGCGCAGAATATCTGCTTAGCTTAAACAATATAGATTTAAATGACGAAGAGGCACGTAAAAGGCTAAGTAGCGCGGAGTTAAGCATGTTTTGGGATGAGCTGGAAATCATAGAAAATACGGAAGAATTTGTCGTTTTAGAAAAAATATATAATAAATACAAATTAATGCAAATTAGTGAAATTGAGCAGTTAATTAAAGCTTTTCAAAAACAAAATTTAAGGGAAGCAAGCGATATAACTATCAAGCTTAAATATTTTAAAACTTTACTTACTAATCTTCAAGATAAAATGAAATTATGCAAATAATAGAGATTCAAGAACCGGACTCGTCTATTCATGAAAATGACAAGCAAATTGCCGTCGGTATTGATTTCGGTACGACTAATTCGTTAATCGCTGTTTCAAACGGTGGAATAACCAAAATTATCAAGACCGAAAATAATCAGGAACTAATCCCTTCGACTATAGAATTTAAGAATGAAAATTTTATTATAGGCAGTAATAAAGGGATTCGCTCAATTAAAAGATTATTCGGCAAGTCATTTAAAGAAATATTAAATAATGCAGTACTTTTTTCGCTGATTAAAGATTATATTGATGTAGATAGCAAAGAGCTTAAACTAGATTTCGCCGGGCAGCTAATGACTATTGCCGATATTGCCGCCAAAATCTTTACGTATCTAAAACAGCAAGCAGAAAAAGAGTTAATGACTGAAATTACCAAGGTCGTAATAACCGTCCCCGCGCATTTTAACGATGCGGCAAGAGGCGAAGTTATGTGGGCTGCTAAAATAGCCGGTTTAGAAGTTCTTAGATTAATCGCCGAGCCGACCGCTGCCGCTTATGCTTACGGACTAAATAAAAAACAAAGCGGTTGCTATCTTATATATGATTTGGGAGGAGGAACTTTTGACGTATCGATTCTTAATATGCAAGAAGGTGTTTTTCAGGTTATTGCTACCGGCGGCGATAATATGCTCGGCGGTGACGATATCGATAATTTAATTGCTGAATATTTTTGTAATAAATTTAATGTACCGTATTCGGAGCAAATCTTGAAGGCGGCAAAAGAGGCTAAGGAAATATTATCTTATCAAAATGATTTTAATAGAGGTATTTTATCATTAAATAGACAAACTTTTGAGCAATTAATTTTTTCGTTAATAGAGAGAACGATTACTATAGTAAAAGATACATTACTAGAAGCAGAAAATCCCAATATTGACGGAATTATTTTAGTAGGCGGCACGACTCGCATTCCGTTAATTACTAATAAGCTAAAAGAAGTATTTGCGATTAATATTTTTTCTGACATCGATCCCGATAAAGCCGTAGTATTCGGCGCCGCTCTGCAGGCAGAAAATTTAACTTCCGCAGGTATAAATTCTTTATTAATCGACGTCGTGCCGCTGTCGCTCGGCATGGAGTTATACGGCGGATTAGTTGAGAAAATTATCCTACGAAATAGCCCGTTACCTATGTCGATAACTAAGGAATTCACTAGCTATGCAGATAATCAAACCGGTATTCAATTTCATATTTTGCAAGGAGAGAGAGAAACGGTAGCAGATTGCCGCTCGCTTGCTAGATTTGAGTTAACTAATTTGCCGCTAATGAAGGCGGGCGGCATTCGTGTAGAAGTAACTTTTGCTATCGATGCCGACGGGATATTATCGGTTTCGGCACTTGAAAAAACTAGCGGCAAGTCGCATGCTATAGAGGTAAAACCGACTCACGGTTTAAATGAAGAAGAAATTACTAAATCGTTAGAAAATGCTTATAAAAATGCTGCAAACGACTATACTACTAGGTTATTACAAGAAACGATAATTAATACGGAATCTTTAATTTTTAGCGTAGAAAATACTATTAAAGAACTACCGGATTTGCTATCAGAAAATGAAATACAAAAAATATATCAGGCAATGAAAGATTTAAAAAACGCAATAGCTTTAAAAGATCGTGAATTAATTATAAAATTAACCAAAAATTTTGAATTTATTGCAAAAGATTTTATTGCGCAAAGGCTCAGATTTCGTTAAAAGGTTGGAATATTAAAGACAGTATGTCATTCCCGCAAAAGCGTTGTTGTGTAGAACGTAATTATCGTATTATGGATTACGGTATGGTGTCATACCGTGGCTTGACCGGTTTTGTTGCATGGATGGTTAAAATCGCTTAAAACTTGTCATACCGTGGCTTGACCACGGTATCCAGAAAAAATTAAAAAGCCTGACTGGATGCCGTGGTCAAGCCACGGCATGACATCGCGGTACTTTTAAAGAATACCCAAAATATAGCAATTTTCGATCCATGCGGGCAACGCAGGTACAAGCCACGGCGTGACACCGGAATGCGTTGTAAAAATGGTCAAAATATCAATCAAATTAAATATAAAAAGGAACCATAATAATGCCAAAAGTAATTTTTATTACAGATAATAGCGGAGCAGAAAAAATAGTAGAGGCACCGCTGGGGCTTTCAATCCTGGAAATTGCCCATCAAAACGGCATTGACCTTGAAGGAGCTTGTGAAGGTTCCTTAGCATGTGCTACTTGCCACGTTATCCTTGATGAAGAATTTTACCACAAATTAAAAAAACCTTCCGAAGCAGAAGAAGATATGCTTGACTTAGCTTTTGGTCTTACGGATACTTCTAGATTAGGGTGTCAGATTATTATAACCGAAGAACTTGACGGTATAAAAGTTCGTCTTCCTTCTGCTACCCGTAATATCAAATTATAATGGATTTAAGCCGTGATACGTAAAGCTCTTCTTTTTACCTTTTTAATTTTTACCGTAATATGGTTTGCGATTGCCTATACCATAAAGGATAATGTGGTAAATTTAATTAAAAATTCCGAGTCGGATAATATTAAAATATCTTATGATAATATTAAAATTTCCGGCTATCCCTTTAATTGGAAAATACTTATAACCGAACCAAAAGTAAAGCTTATCGATCATGTGAATTCTAAGGAATTCTCCGGTAAAAATATTACTTTAACCGTGGATTTTAGCGTTAAAAAAGCGACTATTGATTTAGGGCCTTATATAAAGAAAATTGAGAATTACGGCGATAAATCATTAGATTATCTAATGCGCGGAGATGAAGATATAAAAGGCACAGTCAAACTGAATAAGCCTTTATATAAAATAGCTAAAGATGATGATTTAAAATCTATTACTAAATCTATTCAATTAAGTAATAAACTATTATCGGTATTTAAGCAAGATCATGGTCAAGATCAAGAAATTTTTAATATTAAAAATTCAGGTTTTTTATTAAGAAAAACAAATAATTTAGAAGGTGAGAATATCTTTTTATCACTTAACGTAGATTATGATTCGCCGGAAAATCACCTTAATTTTAAAAATGCTAGTCTAGATTTAGCTACCTCTTTAAAATTTGTTCAGGATAATAATGAAGCAACTACTTTAAATAATTTTACTATAGAACGCCTTATTTTTACTTGCGATAATGATTCAAAAATTGATTTAAAAGGAGGGTTACAGTTTTTTACCGGTAGACTACCGCAGGGTAAACTATCTTTAGAACTTGAAAATTATCATACTATTATTGATAAGTTAGTGCCAAATAATATTATTCTTTCTAAAAAAATTATTAAAGCAATTATAGCAAAAGCCGTTAGTACGACCTCATCAGAATCTTCGGCTTTAGAGCCTCCCGTTATAAATCCTGATACGGTAGCTGAAGTAAATATATCATATAATAAAATTGAAAAAGCAAAATTTGATATAGAATTTTCCGATAAAGGAATAAATATCGGTTCAATTAATTTGCTTGAGCTGAAATTTGGAGAAAATAAAGAGGAAGAAAATACGGGAGCTAATTAAGCTGATAAATTTATTTAATGTAGTCTATCGCCGGTATCATTCCCACTTTCGGGAGTTGTTGCATAGCTCGAATTTTTGATGTCATTCTAGCTAAAGGCGGGGCATTGTTGCATGGCTCAAAAATTAATAAAAAACTCGTCATTGCGAAGCCACGAAGTGGCTGCGGCAATCCAGGCTATCCCGAATGTAATGAGGGATTTAATTAGAATACTAAACAAGTGTGAGCGTTCACGGATATAAATAAAAAATAAATAAGGAGTTGAAAAAGGTTATAGAATTGTATAGAAATAGATAGGACAAGAATAAGTAGCAGCATCAATGAATAATGTTCTATCCGATCGAATTATAGAGTTAGAAAAGCTAGTAGAAGTACTAGAAGTAACCAATCAACGGCTTTTACAAGAAAATAAAGAATTAAAGATTAAGCTAATAGAGTTGGAAGATAGGCTAAATAAGAATTCTAGCAATTCTGGTCTTCCTAGCTCTAAAGATATATACCTGATAGAGAAGAAGACAAGACCCAAGAGTGATAAAAATCCCGGGGGACAAGCAGGTCATAAATATAACGCTTATCAAATAAAAACGTCAGATATCAATGTTGATATTATGCCCGATGAAGAGATTTGTAAGTGCGGTGGTTCATTGTTATTAGAAGAAAAATATAGAACCCATCAAAAAATAGAAATTCCTGTTATCAAACCTGTTGTTACGGAATATAGGTTGTATAGGAAAGTATGCTCTTTATGTAATAGAAGATATAAAGCAAAACTAGATAATTACCGATTATTAGGGAAGAACGCTGAAAGTATAATTAGTTCTTTAAGTGGATTCTTTAATAATAGTAAGAGAGAAGTACAATCAATATTAAACCAAATATTTAACCTTGATATTAGTCTTGGCTTGATCTCAAATACGGAGAACAGAATATCAGTTAAGTTAGAAGATAAATATAATGAATTATTGAATAAAATTGAAGAAAGCAGTTACCTTCATTTAGACGAGACAAGTTCTAATAATAAAGGCAGTAGACATTGGTGCTGGGTAGCTACAAACAAAGCTTTTACGGTATTTAAGCTAGCTAATTCAAGAGGACAAAAGATATTAGAAAGTTTTTTACCTGAATATGAAGGCAAAGTAATAAGCGATAGATATGCGGCTTATAATATGTTTGACAGCAGCAATCGTCAAATATGTTTAGCTCATTTGCGTAGAGATTTTAAAAGATTCGCTCATAGTCACAATGCCTCTCTTGCTAAAATTGGTTCAGACCTTCTTTGCGTAACTGATACGATATTTAGGCTTTATAATTTACATAAAGAAAATAAGTTAGATAAACCTCGATATTTAACAGTAATGCAGAAAATTAAAAAGATTATGCTGTATTACTTGCAAGATGTCGCTAATACTGAATACTTACAAGCCCAAAGAGTAGCGTGAGCGTTCACGCCAATTTTAGTAAATGGCAGAAAGGGTTAATGCCTTGGAGTTTAGAAGTAGCATAAAGTGACTTAATCCTTTCTAAGAATCTGTCGCCCCTTAGTGACCATGTAAAAAAAGAATTCTTTCGATATTTAACAAAATGCTTTATCTGTCGTTCTGCCAAGTTATTAGTTAGCTCTATTTGTGAATCATCTAAAAAGAGCCATATCATATCGAATGATTTTAGTATATTATTTGCTACTCTTTGGGCTTGTAAGTATTCAGTATTAGCGACATCTTGCAAGTAATACAGCATAATCTTTTTAATTTTCTGCATTACTGTTAAATATCGAGGTTTATCTAACTTATTTTCTTTATGTAAATTATAAAGCCTAAATATCGTATCAGTTACGCAAAGAAGGTCTGAACCAATTTTAGCAAGAGAGGCATTGTGACTATGAGCGAATCTTTTAAAATCTCTACGCAAATGAGCTAAACATATTTGACGATTGCTGCTGTCAAACATATTATAAGCCGCATATCTATCGCTTATTATTTTCCCTTCATATTCAGGTAAAAAACTTTCTAATATCTTTTGTCCTCTTGAATTAGCTAGCTTAAATACCGTAAAAGCTTTGTTCGTAGCTACCCAGCACCAATGTTTACTACCTTTATTACTAGAACTTGTCTCGTCTAAATGAAGGTAACTGCTTTCTTCAATTTTATTCAATAATTCATTATATTTATCTTCTAACTTAACTGATATTCTGTTCTCCGTATTTGAGATCAAGCCAAGACTAATATCAAGGTTAAATATTTGGTTTAATATTGATTGTACTTCTCTCTTACTATTATTAAAGAATCCACTTAAAGAACTAATTATACTTTCAGCGTTCTTCCCTAATAATCGGTAATTATCTAGTTTTGCTTTATATCTTCTATTACATAAAGAGCATACTTTCCTATACAACCTATATTCCGTAACAACCGGCTTGATAATAGGAATTTCTATTTTTTGATGGGTTCTATATTTTTCTTCTAATAACAATGAACCACCGCACTTACAAATCTCTTCATCGGGCATAATATCAACATTGATATCTGACGTTTTTATTTGATAAGCGTTATATTTATGACCTGCTTGTCCCCCGGGATTTTTATCACTCTTGGGTCTTGTCTTCTTCTCTATCCGGTATATATCTTTAGAGCTAGGAAGACCAGAGTTGCTAGAATTCTTATTTAGCCTATCTTCCAACTCTATTAGCTTAATCTTTAATTCTTTATTTTCTTGTAAAAGCCGTTGATTGGTTACTTCTAGTAATTCTACTAGCTTTTCTAACTCTATAATTCGATCGGATAGAACATTATTCATTGATGCTCCTACTTATTCTTGTCCTATCTATTTCTATACAATTCTATAACCTTTTTCAACTCCTTATTTATTTTTTATTTATATCCGTGAACGCTCACAGAGTAGCAAATAATATACTAAAATCATTCGATATGATATGGCTCTTTTTAGATGATTCACAAATAGAGCTAACTAATAACTTGGCAGAACGACAGATAAAGCATTTTGTTAAATATCGAAAGAATTCTTTTTTTACATGGTCACTAAGGGGCGACAGATTCTTAGAAAGGATTAAGTCACTTTATGCTACTTCTAAACTCCAAGGCATTAACCCTTTCTGCCATTTACTAAAATTGGCGTGAACGCTCACGGAATTGTTGCATCGTGTATTATACTTTCAGTAGGTGCAACGTAATATTCCCCAGGCAATAACACTATTTTAACTACAGGATAATTAGGAAAAAATTTACAAAAATTTTGAGCTATTGCATTTTTTAATTCCTCTATTTTATCTATATATTTAAGGCATTGCATTAATTGTTTTAAAGTAAGGTTTATAAAAAGAAAACATCTAGGGCTTTGTCCTAAATTTATACAAACGCGATTTCTTAAGTACTTTTCATCTTGATAAGAATTTGCGTTATCCCAACAATCTATGTGCAAACCGATAAAAAGGTTACTATTTTCATCAAAAGTGATAGTCGGTAAATTAATATTGTCAATAAATCTTAGACCTAAAGAATATGCAGGCGATTTCTTTAAAAATTTCTTATAAAAATACTGTTCAATTTTAAAAGTAATTTCTTGTACAAATAATTCTCTTAACTGAATGCTAAAACGTTCTTTATCGTTTAATCTTAATATTTCTTTATTATTAAAAAGTTCATAAGGTATTTTAGAAATTCTAATATATTGACTATGATTTAAGGATTTTGATTTACTAAATAAATGTTGTGTTTCTATTTGATTGCAGTTTCTCCAATCTCCTTTTGGAATATATCCTTGAAACCTAGATTGAGATTTATTCTCATTGATAGAAAAATCATAAACTTCCCAATAAGTACCTGAACTTAAAAATACTCTATTATTTATATCATAGTCACTAAGGACTTTAATACCAGGTATTATACTATTACTTATCACAATAAACACTTAGCTATGTTCTATAAGCTTCTCAAGTACTAAATCAAATAACTTTTGTTTCTGTAAAATACATGCTAAATTTTTAGTAGCTGTTAATGTTTTGGTCTCAGAAAATACATTAGATAAGTAAGAACTTCCACAAATAGAATAATATTCACAACTATTCTTGCAATTCTGTTTTCGTTTATCATACTCACTTTTTATTTTTATATAATTAGGATTTATTACTATATCAGATAGTTTATCTAAAGCTAATACATTACCTATAATGAAATTATTATATTCTTTACTTTTCATGCCTGCAAATTCTGGGCAATAAGTGGTAATATCTCCATTTTTTTGGATTGTCAGTATCCCTAAATCTTGAGCTTCAAGAGAAACTGCACAATAAGATGAATCTTTTTTTCTACTATATAGTATATTTAATGCATCGGACAGCTCTCTTATTCTAATCCTATCCGAATATTTCATAGAAAGATCAAATATCTCTTTCATAAAAACAGTATATTTATCAGTATTCAAGTTATCTAATGTACCCAAAGAAGAAGATGTATTAGTATTTTCTATTTCTTCAATGTTAAAACCTACATCTTCAATCCCGTTTTCGATATAAAAATCTATTAATTCCTTAGCATATTCCAAGTGTAATGAAGTTATTACTGTCAAGATTCCAGCAGTAAGACCATATTCTTTTAAAAGCTTAAATCCTCTCAATGTTTTATCAAAACTACCGTTATTATTCCAATTTTTTCTATTAGCATCATGTAAAGATTTTGGTCCATCAAGACTAATACCAACTTTAAAATTATTCTTAATAAAGAATTGAGCCCAATTCTCATTTATTAACACCCCATTTGTTTGTATTACATTATTTACCACTAAATTTTTAGGTTTATATTTGTTAATTATCTCAAGTGTGTTTTCATAAAATGTCTTTCCTACTACCATGGGCTCACCAGCGTGATAAAGAAAATCTATTCCCCCTTCAGTTTTGTCTATAAATAATTTTTTAATTGCATGTTCAAGTATTTCTCTAGACATATAGGTTTTATCTTGTCTATCAGGCACATAACAATATCTACAATTTAAATTACAGAAGGATGTTGGTTGTAATACAAATAACTTTAAATTATCCAATAACATATTGACTTATATTTATAAAGCTTTATGCCAGCCCGCTTTTACAAAAGCGTTAGCCCAAGCTTTCTGCCAGCCTTTTTCATGAGAATCTTTTTTGTGATTTAATGTTTCTGCTAATAATTTTAGCAGACTACTATCAATTTTATGGAGCTTTTTATTAATTAAATCTTTACAAGCAGTCGTACTAAATTCATTATCATCTTTTAATTCAAGCATTCCCTCTTGAGGGTTATGGTCTAAATCTAAATTACTCACAAATGTTCCTCATATTAAAAATATTAAAATTGAAAATATATTCTATAATTTAATGTATTAATTAATGCTAAGTCAAGAAATATTACTTGGATTACAAAATTATAATATAATGAATATTAAATCGTAAAAATATATTTAGTAGACAGCAATGTCTACTAATCGATTTAATATACAGTGAGTAATTAAAAAGTTCTTGTTAAATATATTTATGGTCCATATTTTTCTTTTAATAATTTAAATCCTTTTATAAAAGCTTCGTTCATTTTAAGACGATGCCTAGCACACCACGATTTAAATTCTGCTCTTAATTCTTCTTCGATAGACATAGTCAAAAGAATAATTTTAACATCTTCTTTCTTTTCTTGAATAACATTTTTTCCCTCACTAACTTTAACTAAATCAGAGGTTAAATCGTATTTTTTCTTTTGCATCTTTTTCTCCTAAATCAAATAATTTTAAGCTTATAAAATTCCAAATTTCTTTTAATTCTTCTGCTGCTTGTTTATCTTCTATAGAAGCAGAAGAACCAATATTCATTGCATTAGCATAAGAAATTCTATTACTTATAGTAGAAGGAGCAACAACTCCAAATTCAGATAAAACTGCTACACCTTGTAAAGCAAGCTTAGTTCTAGCAATGGCTTGTGTGATAACAAATACATAATTTTTTTCTAAATTTTTAACCATAGAAATAGTACGACCAATTGCAGTTAAGTCTGGTGAAGTAGGTTTTGAGGGAATTAATACCAAATCTGCTACTTTTATTCCATTAATAGCATTAATACTAGTATCACCTGGTGTATCTATTATACATAAATCAAATCCATGTTCATCGATATTTGTTATTAATTCTTCTATTTTTAATGGATCAATATCAGTCAAAAATGGGTTTTCTTCTTCTCTTTTTTTCCACCAAATTTCTAATGTTTTTTGAGGATCAAGGTCTATTAAAATAGTTTTGAATCCTTTTTTAGTTGCTTCAAGGGAAAGATGAGCTGCACATGTACTTTTACCAGCTCCTCCTTTTCTATTAGCTATAGGGTATCTGACGGGAGACCTCAGGTTTTTCTGATAATCGCCGGAACAACTTAGTTGATTAGGCTTACTATTATTGACTCCCACAAAAATATAATATAGCATACCACAAATATAGGTAATGCCGGTTGTTTATAACGGCTACTAGTTTATCTTTATGTATTAGATTACCTTGAATTGTTTTGTACAAAGGTTCTGCTGTTTAACTAGTATATATTTTTCTAGGGGGTGGTTGTCGTTTCATATCTATTATTATAGCTATGCTTGAGTTAGAGCAGCCAGTATACTTTGCAGTCATAATAGATCAATATTTTCTAATATTTGTTTTATATTTATGGTGCTACTTTTATTTTGAAAGGTATATTGACCAAGAAAGTGAATATGTTGATGCCAGGCAACCGGCGATATTTTTCTAATGATTGTTAATGCTTTTTTATTGCCGGGTTGAATCCCATATTTCCCAAGAATTCCAGATAAAATTATAGAGTTATAGTAAATAATTGCATTAGCAATAAGTCTACCGCATTGATTACTTATTTCTATATCAATATCGGTTTTGCCGTATAATTGCTTTTTCCCTCCGACTTTTGCAATAGCAGCCCGTAGTTTATGGTATGACTCAATCCTATTTTGGGATTTATGTATATTTTTTTGTAGTTGGACATTCATCATATATTTTAAAGTATAAATACTTCGTATTAGTTTATCATATTCAAACACGGCTTTTCTTAATGGATTTTCTGATGGTAAATGACATAATTTTTTAATTAGATTGGCCTGGCTTATATCCTTAAGAGCTAAAGTTGCAACTAACTGGTCAATATTACTTTTTTGCTCAACAATAACCTTAAGATTAATTTGGGATACAGGTTTAACCAAACAGTTTGAATATTTTACAATATTGTCTGCACAATAAAGGTTCTTTAGTTGAGCATTAAGGTTTGTAAACCTTGGATTTAACTGTACCCCAAACCACTTGGTTATGGCAAAATTTGCTTTGTTTGTAACGTGCATATCCCCTGTAATTGTATCTGGGATTATGTCTGAAGTATTATTGTACCAGATATCAAAAGCATAATAACTTTCATGTTCGTGGCTACCAATAAGCTCACACTGCAAAGGTACGTGGTTTGCCAGGATAGTATAAGCACTAACTCCTTGACCTTCACGCAAATACTTACGTGAGTAGCGAGCTTTGATATTTGGTGTATCTAGTTCAAATTTTTGCCCGTCAACACTACTATAAAGCAGCTCTAAATCTAAAGAATAGTAAGGAAAAATCGGTAGCCTTGAAATAGAGTTACTTATTATGTCGTTTGCTTTTTTTAGTGTCGATAAACGTAAATACTGTTGATAAATTGTCTCAAGCGAACGGTAAGAGACATCGCTAACTTGAGACATCTTGTAATTACCATGGTTAAAAGCCTGAGCAAGGATTGTAGCTATTAGTTTTTCCTTATTATCTGCATCGTGTTTAAAGTAACGAGGTTGCAGGGGAGTAAAAGCTGACATAAATCGACAGTTATCATTAACAAAGATCAACAGGTCGCTAATATCGCAGAATGGTAGTTGTTTAAAGAATTTATTTTGTAATTTTTCATTTTTATTAGCTTTAATTTTATTCCAGTTAAGCTTTTGTTTTCTGTAATCGTATTTTAAATGAGAAAATTTATTCTGTTTGAGGTTTTTATTAAAGAGCAGCCATAAATCATGTAATTCTTTTGTTAGATCATCTAAATGCTGCTGGATTGGCAGTTGCAGCCATGGAATATTTAAGTCATTTAAAATATCTCTCTTTTGGTCAACAGGTACTAATTCATGGTTAAAACAGCGGTGATTAAAACTATTCTCAATATACAATCCGCCATTATAGATTTGTTTGCTAATTTGAGAATAAATCCAATATTCATAACGTCCGCTATTAAGATTTCTGTTTTCTGGAGTATCATTGTTCAGAAGATAACGCTGTAAATGCTTGGGTATTGTGTCTTCAATGCATTCATGATAAGGCCGATCATGAAGCTTTTGGTTATTTGCAAATACTTCCTGTAACCAGTAAGCTGATTTAAGCCATGGGTTATTGGCGTCTTCGCTGGAAAAACCGAGTTTCATAAATAAAGGACGTAAATTCTTTTTACAGGTTTTATGTAATTTATCAACTTCCTGCCATTTAAATTCTTTTTTCCGGCGAGGCTTATTTAACATTTTGTTCCCAAGATCCAGGATTATATCCTTGGGCATAATTTTAAAAGCACAATCCTGTACTTCAGTAAATAAGGTTGTATCGTTAAACTGCTCATCAACGTAAAGCAGTAGTAGATCGCCAATTTTTTCCTGAGATTCTGTAACGTCATCGGTAAAATGAACACTTACCCTGTCCTGAATGGTTTTGTTAATCTTCTTGAAATGATAGATAAAAGCTTCAATCAAATTATCATTTAATTGCTGATAACGTTTTAGAACATAACATAAAATGTATAAGTAACCCTGATTATATTTTAATTCACGTAAGTCGCGGATTGTATAATGATTGGCAAGATTAACATAGTTATCTATATTCTGCCTTGAAATTTCCAGTTTGGGTAAGAGCTTTATAGCTATTTGGTATAATGGTTCCAGGGTATTATGCTTCTGCCGTTCCCTTAGCATCATTTTGAAGCCAAAATTCTTGGCATCCTGCTTAAAACCAGCCAACTTTGAGACGTTATCTTCATGTATCAGTAACTGATCCAGTTGTGTTTTATGCTCAGTACCAAGCTCCTTATCAATTATAGCACTGATACGCCTACGTTCCTCTACAAGGCTTTTGGTGACTATAACTTGCAGCGTAGTATAGGCAGGTCGAACAACCTTAATATTATCCAGAAAAATTACCAAAGCATGTGCTATAAAGTTAGGGGAAGTATCACGTTTTATTATTTGAATGGCTTGTTTGTGGAGCATTGACATGAATTCTTTAGACCACAGTCTATAACAAAACAAGTTGGCAATTTCTTTACGTTGATTATAGTATTGGTATCTGGTTATATCCATCCCAGTAAAGGTCATTCCTGGAAAGTAATGGCTTAGAATAAATTGTAAATCTTCTGATATTATCTTTTTCCAAGATAGTTGAAAGAATATTTTTTTGGCTTTGAAATAACCTATTTGTAGTGCACAATAAATATTAACATGAAGATGTTGACCGTGCATAATAAGATGTAATTCATTTTCAGAAAAACTAAAATACTCACGGCGTTGTTTGTCATCAAAATCAGGTACTGCATACAACGCAAATTTTTCGGTTTCTGAGAAAAGAACCAAATTTCTATCTTTAGTAGGCATAATTTATTTTAGCCTGTATTATTTATGCCCGATAACGTTCGTTATCACATACTGGAATTAAATATATTAAATATTAATATATAATACTATATGTTATATACCATTTATGACGTTTTTAAGGTTAAGAGTAATTATGGTTCAAAATACAGCAAAAACCATCGGTTATATTAGAACTTCAACTAATAAACAGGATTTAACAAATCAACGACACGAGATTTTATCTTATACAAATCAGAATAATCTTAAAGTTGATGAATTTATTGAGGTTCAGCTATCTTCACATAAAACTCCAAAGCAAAGACGCATAGATGAACTAATCCAAAAATTAGGTTCTGCCAATACATTAATAGTTACTGAACTTAGCAGATTAGGTAGAAGCACTTCAGAAGTAATAGATTTGGTAAATAACCTGATAAAAAATAGAATCAAACTAATAATTATAAAGCAAAATATTATAATTAAAGGTACTGAATACGATATTACGTCTAAAATTATGGTTACCTTTTTCTCCTTATTTGCTGAGTTGGAACGTGACATGGTAAGCCTAAGAACAAAAGATGCTTTGGCAGCTAAAAAGGCTAGTGGTATTCGGCTTGGGAAACCTTTAGGTACCATACAGAAAAGTAAATTTGATAAAGATTTAGAGAAAATTAAAGAACTGTTATCTTATAGTTTGTCTGTACGTAAAATAGCAAATTATATGGGGTATATGAATTCCCTATCTTTAAATAAATATTTAAATAAAAGGAAGATTAAAGAACAAATTATAAGCAATTTGCCAACCAGTAAACTGGTTAAAGGTTAAGGGTAACAGGCATTTAAAGCCATCGGAAAAATCTGGGGTTTCCCGTCAGACACCCAAGTTAAAGACTTTTGATTTTCTTGGCTTCACATGTTATTGGGGTAAGTCGAGGAGTGGGAAACACAGGCTTAAATATACAAGCCGCAAAGACCGCTTCTCAGCAAAACTCAAGGGCATGAGAATATTCCTAATGAACAACCTTAATGCGCAAAGTAAGAATCAAGTTCTTCTAGCAGTTATTAGTGGAGTCAGAGGATGGGTTAACTATCACGGTATATCCGACAATAAGCATAGCATACGCCAATTTCTTGAAAAGTCTAAATACTTAATTTACAAGTGGCTAAATCGAAGAGGTGGAAGGAAGCATATTACATGGGAGGTAGTACTAAGAACGGTAAAAGCGTTGGGATTTCCTACCAAGTGGGTTACAAAATCGATGTTTCAATAATCACTGAAAATGCGTGGGGACGCTGATTTATCGGGAGCCGGATGCGGTAGTTCTGCAAGTCCGGTTCTGAGGAGGGTTCGGCTGGAGTGATCCAGTCGTCCTACTCACCCTAGACCCCGATTAGGTCGCTCTATGCATCATTTGGTATTACTTGTTGAATATCTAAGACAAAAAAAAATAGGTTTTAAGTCTATTTGTGATGGCTCTATTGATACTACCACCGCATCTGGAGAACTAATTTTTAATATATTCTCATCACTCGCTCAATTTGAACGAAGACTTATCCAGGAAAGAACTAAAGCTGGACTTGATGCAGCTAGAGTGAGAGGTAGAAAAGGTGGACGCAAGAAAATTGAAAACACTAATCCTAAGGTGCTTACTGCTAAGAAGATGCATAAAAATCATGGTATGAGTATAGGCGATATTTGTGAAACTTTGAAAATATCTAGAGCGAGCTTTTATAGATATATTACCTTATAAGTGCCTACCTCAAACTTGTAATTTGTAGCTCATTGCCAGTTTGGCCCAGATATGCAGTAAAACCCTAAGTAGTAAAGGTACATGGAATGAATGGCTTATATATTTTTTAAACGGTGTTATTGTTCAAGGCTTAGATGTATTGTCACGAGCTGAACGTATTAATGCATTAATTGTAAAATGGCAGATTAAAGTAGGCGATAATCGTTTTAACAGTATAGGTCAAGAAATCATAAAAAATTTGGCAGTATCACCTTTTTGCACCATAAACAATACATCAAAAAAATTTGGAGTGGCATTTACAACTGCTCAACGAGCAATAAATAAACTAGAAAAATTAGGAATTATTTTACAAACCTCTACTGGAAAAAGAGATAAGATTTATTGTGCTACCGAAATTTTGAATATTTTAGAGGAACCAACAAAAATTACAGAAAATTTAGATGGTATCTTACAAACATAAACTTTACTATAATATTAAATATTAATTTGAGTTTTGCATAATCTTTCTATTAAAAATAGATAATCTACCTTATGGAAAATAGATCTCTTTCAATGAGAAGTACAACATTGTCTACCAATTATTTTCTAAGCTTATTAAGCCGGCTAATATAACACTCTCTTCATTATCAATATTATTATAACAATCCGCAAGAAGTTTGAATGATACTTCATCTTGTAGCCTATCACAATAATCATGCAGTGATTTTAATAGAGTATTTATATTATCATTTTCAAATATATATTCGGGGTACTTAATCAGTAAATAATACGCTAGTATTTTAGGGTTTACCCTAACAGCTTTATTTTCTTGTTCTATAATACTTTTTAATATAGTACAGATAGAGTTTTTTTCTAAGATACCATATTCTAAGCCCTCAGTATTATCGCTGCTCATAGCTGTATATAGATATTTTGATATAAGATGAGTTTTAATATCTAAAGCTTTATTTTCTTTGTTAATAATCAAGAACTGAGCATATTCTGCATACAAACTTCCTTTTACTTCACGATGATTTAAAGCTTTAATAAAAGTTTCATTGGCTAATTCTATATTATCTATGGCAGCATAAAAACAAGCTAAATTATGATAATGATTTCCATGGCACAATTTAGAATCAACTTTTAGTAGTACTAGCTGACAATTTATTGCAGCTAATAACGCATAATTTTCATAAGCCACAGCTGAATGTGAAAGTTGTAAACTTATAAAATCACTAGAATTAATATTTGTATATTTCTCATTTATCTCATTATAATACATTATTGCTTTCTCTACATTGCCTTCTAGTAATGCTATATTACCTAATTGTACTAAATTGCAAGATAGCAGCTTTTGCACGTCCTGAACTTTTTGGGGAAATATATAGATGTTAGGGGTTTCTAAAGCTTGCTCAAGGTAATCTTTAGATAATTCAAAATTTCCATTACGTAATAATGATAATCCTAATTTATAGAATATAAGAAACGAAGGGTTAGGGAAAATTGCTTTTTGGAAACAATCGATTGCTGCTGCATAATTCCCGCTCTGATCATATGCGTCTCCTAATTTATGATAAGTACCTGCAATATGCATATAATCTGAGGAAGATGTATGAATTTTCTGTTGTATGTCTAATGCTTTTAGATAATATTCAATCGATTGTTGATATTTATGCTGACTAAAATAAGCCATTCCTAAACCACAATAACTAGCGGCAGTATGAGGTTGATTATGATTATTTTGTATGTTTAATGCACGACCATAACATTCTAACGCCTTGTCATACTGCTTTGTAGCTAGATATACCATGCCTAAATAATTACAACTAACCACTTGCTGTAAGTTTTCTTGAGGAGAAGTTGTAGGTAGCGTTAATGCTTTGTTAAAGTAAATAATTGCTTCCTGATATTGATTTTTTTGAAAATAATCTGCTCCTAAATTATTGTAATCATTAGCAGTGTTAGTATTATCATCCGGCAGTTCTAACATCTGCAACTGATTATAGGGTGTTGCTATTGTTTCTTCATCTGTAATTTGTTTTAAAGAGGGAGAAGGTAAATTATTGTTAATAAAAGTGTCTTGAGGTGTAGTTATATTATCGCTGTGAAGTTTAGTAGTAATATCTAATGCTTTCTTAATACACTCTGACATTTTATCACGCTGATCACTATTTTTATATACTCTCATTAAATTACTATAACTTCTTACAAGATCAAGGTGTGGAGTGTCTTGATAAATGTTAAGCCTTATATCTAATGCTTCTTGATAATAACGAATTGCTTGGTCAAATTTTGTGTTATCTTTATATTGCATACCCATGTCGTCATATATAATACCTAAACTGTTACATACATTAATAATATTTATATTGTTTGGGTTTGTATCATAAGCTTTTAAGAAAATTTCTCGTGCTAATTCGCAATATTCAGCAGCTTTAATATGCTCACCATTTTGCGAAAATACAATTCCTAAATCATGATAAACTCCAGCAATATTAGGATGATTTAGATTTTGCTTATAACATTCCTTATATATTGTTAATGCTTTGTTATGGTATTGAATTGCAGCAGTATATTCCAACATTGATCCTAATGCGGTATAGCTACTTGCAACCTCAGGATGATTAGGATTAGTGTGATACGCTTCATGCCGCATCCTTAAAGCAGTATAATGACATTCAATTGCTTTAGAAACATTTCCTATATCTTTATAATATGCTCCTAAAGTATAGTAATCACAAGCAAGGTGAGGATGGTTTGGAATGTATTTGTAAACCTTGTGATCTATCTCTAAGGCCTTATTGTAACAATTTATTGCCTTTTCATATTGCTTTAGAGTTGTATACACATTTCCTAAGCTATTATAGATAATGGCAGTTCCGTGATGCTCTGGATTGTATTCATAGAGTTTAAGATGAATCTGTAATGCATGCTGAAAGTAAATCAACGCTAAATCATATTTACTTTGACTGCGATATGCATTTCCTAAATTGTTATAGCTAGCAGCTATTTCAGGATGATTAGGATGATTTCCATAAATCTTAAGTCTGATATTAAGTGCTTTAGTATAACATTCAACTGCGTTATCTGATTTTTCTATATCTAAATAAATATTTCCTAAACTATCATAGTTACCTGCAATCTCAAAATGGTTAGAATCATGATTGAAAATTTCTAAATGTATATCTAGTGATTTTTTTTGATAGAAAATTGCTAATTCATATTTTCCTTGAGCTTCGTACATATTAGCTAAATTATTATAGCTAGCAGCAATATCGGCATTATTTAGGTTCGATTCGTAAATTTTGTTTTGTACATTTAATGCTAGAGTTTGGCACTTAATTGCTTGATCTAATTTTCCTTGAGCTTGGTTTGCCAAAGCAAAATTAGCATAACTATTAGCAATACTAAGATCATCTCCGCCAATATTACCATTACCATGCATACGTGAATAAAGTTGTATTTTTATTATATTTTCCATAATTTCATCAATTTTTTCTAATTTTGATGTTTTTCGATATAAAAAATATAAATCATATAATAACATTAAATCTTCAGGATTGTTTGCTTTAGCAGCTTCCATGCATTCTAGAGCTCTATCATATTCTAAGAATCTAGCATGAACCATAGCTTTGTTATAATTGTTATCGTCATATAGCTTATCCTGTCTTAGTAACTCTTCTATGCTTTCACGAGATTCAGCATCACATAAGCCTTTTACCATTTCTATTACTCTCAGCATTACATAGTAAAAATCATGTAATACTTTCGTATCCTCAATATAGAACGTCTTTTCTGTATATCTTTCTCTTTCCTCTTCACTCAAATGTTCCAGTGCTAGGTGATATGTAAACATATCATCCCTTTGACAGTTATTATGACTATAGGTGGTAAGCCTGAGCGTAGTAGCAAAGGTTATTGCCATTTGTAGATTATTAGCAGCTTCTAGATTGATAATACCTTGTTTATACAACTTATCAACTGTATCCCAGGCACTATCTCCATCAATTCCATAATACATTCCTAGATTATAAAGCATCCTGTCCGGTAAACGATATATCTCCTGCTTGACATCAAATAATTTTCCTTCCGCTCTATCACTAAAAACTGGATTTAACTTCAGCAAATCTCCTTTAAAAGATACATCCTTTAACTCTGAATTTCCTTTTTGTAGATAATTTATTTCTATAGCTCCTTCTTTAAGTACTTTCAGTGCTCTAACTTGATAATTCTTTAAGCCGTGATATTCTTTTTCTGTAGTTTCATAGTCTTGTTGTAAAAACTTTTGTACTTCAGCTTTGTAAGCTGTAACCAGTTGTTCATTCCCGTAAATATAACAGACTTTCTCTAAAATATAAGGAAGGTTTTTATCTATGTGAATAGCTTTGTTTTGATCATTACGTACGTAATGTATTAACCAATCAATTGTACCTATCAGATCATACGGTTTATCTTTGTCAACCCTACCGAGTGGAGTCTTTCCTCCAAGATCAAAGTTTACTGCTTGATGTACTAAGTGACTCATGTCAACCCCATACTTGCTAGTAGGAATTATAGTCTCCCCAAGATTGATCATCTTAAAATGTACTAAATGACTTAAGTTTCTAAAGTAAGTAACTATTTCCGGTGTATATTTTTCAATGATAATTGCAAACTCTAAATCAGAATAAGGTGTCATCTGCTTTAGTGCCATTGAACCCAATCCTATTATTGCATATTGACATGGCGGCACTTCTAATATTTCTTTTGCTTCTTTGTATAGTAAAGCAAGATAGTGCTTCATCTCCGTAGCTATTTCCTCAAATATAGTTCTTGATATTTCTATATATTCTCTAGTCTCTACTTTAGAATTTGCTGATCTTACTTCCTCTATTTCAGTAACTTTTGCTTTTATTTTAGTTCGCAGTTCCGCTAATAACTCTTTATGCGATATTTGGTCTATGCTATTCTTATCTATAATCTTGGTTCTTTTCTCTTTTATACTATCAACTTCAATACCTTTAACTGCTTTCAATAGTTTACTTTGTATAATATTTAGCTGTGAATATGGAAAGACCCCTTGCTCTAAAGAAGCTAGTACAGTAGGAAACTTTTGCAAACTTTTATCTGCATTCATGATAGTTATAACGTAATTATAAAGAACAGCTGCATCTGTATAGTACTTTACTTCCCCACTTAAACCACCTAGTTCTATATGTAATTTACCTAAATCGCTTAGTATAATAATCAAATTGCTTGTTTCATTACTATCTGTCTTATAAGCTAATTCTTTTATTAAAGGCTTATACTGAGTGCTTTCTATTTCTTGTAGTTTTTCAATTTTATAAGTATTTGATTCTTTTGATTTTACCACTTGTTCTACAATAGCTCTTATCTCCTCTATGTTACCGCTAACATTTTCTATTATTGGTTCAGGTAGTATTTCTAGAGATGGTGTTACTTTAAAGGAATCAGGTACGGCAATATCATAATTTTGCAAAATCTCTATTGCTAAGGGTTTTAGCTTTGATTCAACACTACATTGCAAGAAAATTAACGTGGTGAACGAGGAATGATTAATCTCTTGAGCTGGATTAAAATCGCTATTATTAGATTGAATTATCGTCACTAGGTTGTTGATTTTTTCATTAGCACCAATTCTAAATGCCATAGGTTTTATTATAAATACGTTATCTATTTCTTTGTATTTTATTCCTAGCTTTTGTAATTTATTTATTAGAAATTTCTTATCAGCAACAGGATAATTAATTCCATAACTGTATTCTAAAGGATTTTGTAATAATGAACGAACATCGATTTCTCTCTCCGAGATATCAATAACTTCTGCTAACTTATTTGCCTCAGTATTATGATGATCCACTACTATTTTTCTAACATAATCCGCCTTAAGTTCTTCAATTTTTGCCCCAAAATATTTTTTCGCTAATTCTTTTCGTGCAACAACTATAGAATGAGTATAACTTTCTTCTGTATTTCCTGGAGTAAAAAATTGCAGAACACTTTCGAATTGTATAGAAGAATTAATTCCTGCTAATACTAGCATATTCTTTAAAGCAAATATTCCGCAGCTCACATGTTGGTGAGTACTATCAATTAATGGTTCAAACTCTAAAATTTGTTCAACTTCAGTATTTATTAATCGAATAGAACTATCTACATAATCTTTATCCTTATAAAAATCCTCTTCAAAAATTTGCTCAAAATCATTACGTTTAGTTCCTAAAGAATCTTTATAAAGACATTGAATCGAATCTTCTATCTTAAATAATAGATATGCTATCCAGTGATTACCGCCTGTATTAAATATACCTACTGCTTTTTGCTCATTCTCTAAATTACTTTGTGCTTTTCTTAAGAGATTAGATGCTTCAATTTTAATACCTTCTGAATCTCTATCCTGTCCTAGAGGACTTATAAATATAATAGGTTTAGTAGATGATGATAAATTGTATTCTTCAATCAATTTATTTCCTATATATATAATATCATCGTATTGGTATTGATATTCTAAATCATCGTATCTATTAAAAGCATTATTACATCTTGACTCACTTACATTACCAAGGCTTTTTATTTTTGACATATTTTTCTTTAGATCTAAGATTCTTTAAAACCAAAAATCAACTAAATGGATTCCATCCAGCAAAATTACCGCTTATAGATATTTCATCAGATATTAGGTTTTCAGCTAAAATTTGAGACTCTTTCATGATCTCTAATATTTCCGGTTGTGTAATAGGAATATCGTTACTTTTATCAACGTTGTTTTCTTCAGAACTATTTTCGTATTTAACTGTTCTATTTAATCGTTCGTTTATTTTATCTCGCTCTTCTTTATTTTTAGAGATACATTCACGCAGGTTTTCTTTTTGAGTTTCTTCGGTAACTAATTGAATTTGTCTTTCATATACGTTTTTTAGACCATTATATGAATCTGCCATTGCAAAATTATTATCTTCATTATGTTGCTTCGCTAAAATAAATATTTTTTGTATAATTGCTAGATTTTCTTCCTCTTGAATAGGATCACTGTGAATTGTTACTTTGTTTTCATTCCAAATTTTAACCAACTCAGATTTTAATTCATTAAAACTAATTTTTTTATCGTATAATTTTAATAATATAGCTCCTAAATTATTATAAATTACAGCCACCTTTTTAGTGGATATTTGTTCTAATTCGCTTAAGTGACTTAGTATCCCAGGTAATTCGTTTGTCCCTATATACTGATTTAATATTTCTTGTAGATATTCTTGCTGTTTTACTTTATCATCAGTAAGCATAATTAGCTTCTCATAGCATTTTGCTAATTGCTCATTACATTCTATTTGATTATAAATATCCTTTGAGGTGAGTTCTTTATACTCTTTTACGCCAGGTTTATACTCACTTTTATATTTTGTTGGATCTATTTTTAGTATCTTATATAAGTTTATAACTTCCTCTAATTTCCTTATTGCTTCATTATAATTTTTATTGGTTATATCTTCTTCTACCTTTTCTCGATTTATTATCCCAAGCCCGCTTCTATAACTTAAATATCCTTCAAAAATCTCTAATTCCTTTCCTAGATATCCAGTAAAGGAATAACATTCTCTTCCGCACTTATATCACTTCGCTCGGTATCCTTCTTACCAATAAGATAATGTTGATATTGGTAATAATCATACCTTGCATGTACAGCATTGCTAATCCAGGCATCTAGCTTTCTATCAACATAGCTTTCTAAAAACTTAGGAATCAAACTATTATTTATATTAGCCTTTACACAAATACTCATTACTTCTTGGATTAATCTTTTATCTTCGATAGTAACCTGATCGATTTCTATATCTTGTAGTCCTAAAATTTGTTCCACCTTAATCAGTGCTTGCCATATATTAAGGTAAACATATTGCAAATATTCCATGCCGGCTATCGGTCCAGAAATTTTAGCTACATGAGCCGCATTATCTAAAACAACATTATCAGCTTCATCGATAATTAATGAACCAAATCCTCTGCTTCCTTTCGCCTCAGATAATTTAATTCGATCTTTTAAGTAATCAAATTCAAAGTTGCCTATAGTACCATACACTATATCGTGCTTGTAACAATCTCGAGTACCTTTCTCATGGCTATGGTCTGCATTATTATGAGCAACGCTAAGACCAAACAGAGAGTAAAAATCCTCTCTATCTCTTACAGCATCTTGTGCTAATACTTCATTGCTGGTTATAATATCTACAGTTTCTCCCTGTAACGCTTTTATTACAGCTATCAACGAAGTAAGCGTAGTCTTACCTTCACCAGTATTAACTTGACAAAATTTATTTAAAGCACCATTTTCTCTAAAAAATTCTAATGTAGATAAAATTTGTACCGGTCTTAATTCGTACCCAGTAGCAATTTTATTAGCTTTATTCATTAAAGCAATAACTAAATATATATCTAGATTTATACTTCCCTTTAGTTCTATTGCTTTATTGAATATCTGCTCTTTTGTATAATATTGGACATACCTATAGTAATCTTGTACCCTGCTATATTGCCCCTTAAGTAAGTCTTTAGCATTGTCAGCTAGAGCTATTTCACTTAGTAATTCGTTAATATTTCTCCCCAAATCTGCATTACTACTACTGCTTTTATCATTAATATCCTTGAGGCTTTTTACTCGAATTTGTGGACTCATTGTACTATCTTGAAAAACGTCTTTATAACGCTTTTTAAGTAACTCATATTTCTCATAAAGACCTTTGGTCAATTCTGTAACCATAATTTTACTTTTCCTATTAATTAAATCGTTGTTTACTATAAAGCCTTTCGTTAGGTGATCAGAGGCAGAGTAAATTTTTATTACAATTTTACCTCTAAAGGGGTCAATAGCTGATTACATTTAACAGTTTATCGTAACCTTACCTGATTTTAACTCTTCCGCCTTCCGCCGATGCTTTGACAAAATCCAATACTTCCGGCACTAGACTTTGATAAGGATAACAGCTTTCTTTTAATACATTTTGTAAGCTGTTTACAACTTCTTGACGCTCTACTAAACTTGCTATTGCCGGTTTTTTATTATCGAGTACTTATAATTTGAATATTTTTTCAATTCTAAAGAATTTTTTACACTATCGCAACTTTTAATTTGAAAACCTTATAAGTAAATGGTTAAACACCTCTTGCGAGAAAAATTGTAAATTGTAATGAACTATTGCCCCCCGCCCATCAGTTTTTAATTATAATATCTTCGGCTCTGTTGCAAATAGCAAAATCTTCTAATTTAATTAAAAAATTTCATCCTGAAGCCGCATGCTGTCATAAAAATTTATATAAATTTTAGTAGTATTTTGCTATTTGCAACAGAGCCAAATAAAGGATCCTTTGTTTTCGACGCTATAATTTAACAACCTCTAAACTAGATTATTTTGTTTATATCTTTTCTCAAATTTTATAATTCTGCCGCACTACTCAAAATAAATTATTAAATTGTTGAAAGAATAATTAACTATATGTGTAATAGTTGAAAATATATTAAATATTAGTTGAAAAACTAAATTTAATATATTAGTTTTTTAGCAATCATTGGTTTGATATTTTTAAAAGTAAATATTTTTAATTTTAAGCTCATTATAAACCTTATCTTTTAAGCATTCTAACCTAAAGTATAAAATTAATTACTTATAGGATATTTATGAAAGCACAATATACAGCTACTGCTACTACTTCTTTTAATTCTAAAGATAATTATCAAAATATTTTAAATAAAATAATAGAAAATGATCCTTCTTTTGTTCATTTAGACCTTAGGGAGTTACATTTAACACCGCAACAATTAGAGGAAATAGCTAGTAAAATACAAAATAATAATTTTATCGGTAATATAAATTGGGGAACAGTACCGCATTCTTCCGGTGAGCTAGTGCAAAAAATAGAAAGTAAAATAGTCTTAAATAATCAGAATATTGCACGTCTACTATGATAAATAAATGAACTTACTCGTCTTTGGTTATCCGATATACCATGATAATTGACCCATCCCTTAACTACTTTGATGACTTGCACTAATACCTGTGTTTTGTTTCGCTCGTTTAGTTTGCTTCTCAGGTATTCTTTCAGTCCTTTAAGTTTCTCAGTAAATCGATCTTTTCTTGTGGTATATTTTAGTCTCCATGTTGTGCCAAACCTTGATTTACCCCAGTAACAAGTAAATCCAAGAAAGTTATAACTTTCAATCTTCTTACCTTGTTTAGCTAAATTTTCAGCATGGTTTCTGCCGGATTTGATCATTTGCGATTTTGCCTCATTGATATTCAATCCGTACTTGTTTAGTCTTGTCGGTAAAACCTCATAAAACTTTCTTGCAGCTTCTTCATTCTCAAAAACAAATACCATATCATCACAATATCTCACCATACCTGCTTGTCCTCCTATGTTTTCTTTACTGATTTTTGCAAACCAGCTATCAATCACGTAATGTAAGAATATATTAGCTAAAATTGGTGAAACCATCGAACCTTGACGACAACCTTCTTTGTTAAGAGCTATAGTATTATTTTCTATAATCGGTGTTTCTATCAATTTCTTCATTAGCTTTAGAAATTTCTTATCTGATATTTTCTTGCTTAGAAACTCCATCAGCTCGTTATGTCCAATTGTATTAAAACACTTTGTTATATCAATTTCAACTATTGCTCCTTTATTAAAGTTATACGTAAGTCTATTTAATTCTCTTAGTGCATCATGGGCATTTAATTTAGGGCGGAACCCATAAGAACATTTTAGAAATATTGGTTCAAACACCGCATTTAATATCTTGCTTACTGCAGACTCGATTATCTTATCTTCAAAGCATGATATTACCAACGGTCTCTTGCCTCCATCTTCTTTTGAAATCATAGTAATTCTTGCAGGTTTAGTTCGGTATTGACCTCGACGGATTTTGGTAAGTAGTACAAGCAAATTTGCCTTTATATCCTTTCCATAAACTGCTTTAGTTATACCATCTATTCCTACAGCTTTCTTACTATCGAGTTCCTTATACTGTTCCTCTAACATCCCTAAGTCTATGATATCTCCAAGATTATTGAACTTTATCTCTTCATTTTGCGATGATAACAACTTTATACGCTCAAGTTTTGTTAACCATGTCTTTCCGTCTTTGCTGTGTACGGTCATTGTTTCCCTCTCACGTTCTTACTTTTCTGTCAGCCCTTCGCTCCACTCCTATTACGAAGTTTCATCACTACTACAACCGACTCAGCCATCCTCATACCATGTCCAAAGCCTTGTGTTTTAGCACTTGTGCTTCGGATACTTACCTGAGCTTTGTAACAGTAAAGCCTGGGTAAGAGTAATAAGGACATAACTACCTCGAGATTTTATATTTGCGATTGTAAACGGGAGTATGAAAACATTATCCCTTTCAACTATTCAAACGTCTCGAGAGTCAGGGCTAGAGTACCTTGATTCACACGGTCGTTAAAACCTACGCTCACACGGTATCTCACGCCCCTATCTTACCTCTGCTCATAAATAAGAGGTAAGTTCAACCCTCTTAATGCCAGTATAAACTTCTTTTATACTGACTTCAAAATTTGTTATATCATATTTTTAACTTACAACGCTCACTTTGTTTGTAAGCGCAATGGTCTACCATTTCTGCTTGTTCTGATTAATCTATCTTTTAGTGTTACTACATTAGACGAAAGCAATTTATTTAACTGTGGGAGTAAGCTTTTTTGTAGGCTTATCTTTTAATGGTAGATAATTTTCTGTTGAAATTACTTTTTTACCTGTTTTATGTTCTAAAGCTATTTTAGCTTTTTTAGCTATATCTCCTCCTATTTTGCTTGCTATCTTATTTTCTGTCATTCCCGTAGCGTCTCTAGTTTCTGCTATTTGTCGAGTAGATAATTCAGCAAGTGCAGTAAAAATTAATTCTGCTTCATTCATATGATCACGTAAGTTATGATTTTTTAAACCTTTTATATTTTTATGTTCTTTGACACTTATACCAGCCCATTCTTCATGAATAATATTAGTTAATATGGCAAATTCTTTCTCTTTTGTTATTTCATGACTTTTCCAGTAATCAGTCAATTTATTTCTAGTTTCCTGCCCCATCATGCGTTGCTGTATCCACTTATCACTACGACCATGTCGCTTCCAGTTATCTCTTGCTCTATCAATTGATTTTTCTGGATCAGCAATTTCTTGAATCCTTTCATAGCCGGTCTTAGCTAACCACAGTTTAAAGGGTTCTGCTTTTGGTGAAGGTATAGACTGAATAATACGCAAAAGTGCTTCTGTATTAGCACAATCTGTTTGACGCATTTTTCCATCAGGAGCTTTCAACTTGAAACCATTACAATTTGTAATGGTTTCATATCCATTTTCTTTCTTAATGCGATTTTTTAACACACGCCAATAGTTACCAGGATCTGCCGCACCCGTAAGTACACGAATCACATCGACTATAGCAAAAAACCAAGTTTTTGTTTTTTTGTCGTATATACGACGTATAGCATAATCTTCAAAAATTGCTAAATTAGCTCTATTACTAATCTCTTTATCGACCATAGTTTATTTTTATTAATGTTTAACTACTATTTTTTATAGTAAACATTCTACTATAAAATTGTTAAAAAATATAGAATTTATGCAAATAATGGCTACCTGAAAGTACTAGGTACCTAGCAGCAAAGAAAAACGGGGCGAGGGATTTCTTCCCTTATGCCAGAAATTTCGCATAATCTTTAGCGTTCTAATAGCAAATTTGCTATCAGTTATAGCAGTAGGATGGTACCCATCATTCCCACTAAGGGCTTTCAGATAATAAATGAAGTATATGCTTTTCCCTCTTCTGGAGGTGTCCTCTAGTCCAACCCAGGGGTACCTTCAATACTATTCCCACTTTTTTATATTTGTAGTTGGGGCGTAGCAGACAATTTCAGAACCGAATTGACAATGAAAATTATGATCGTGCAAATGTCTGACACTCTTACAAGTCAGCTATATTAGGAGTATATCCTATTTCTTAACCGAAAGTAATTTAATTAAATGCATGCATACACTTAAGCTTTCAAGCTCGTCTTTGGAAATAGTATATGGAATTTTAGCATAAATCAAAGTTTTTTGCTTCTTCTGATTTATCTTATTTTTGGGTAAAAATACATATAACCGATGAGCATGAGTAAGCTCAGTATTTAATCCCATGTCTAATTCTTTGTATAATCCAACAACATCTCCTATTGGATGAGATAAAAACTCTTTAATAGTATTATCTAATAATTCCTTAAATAAAAAATTTAATTCTTTATCCTCTTCTAATTCCTGTATTGAAATTATTTTTAGCTCTTCTAATTTATAATACAATTTAACACTTTCTAAAAAAGAATCAGAATATTTTTCTGAATCCTGAAACTCGAAATTTTTAACAAGACTAGCGTTCAGGAATTTTTTATCCATATAAAAACCCATTAATCTCATCTCTTTCTTCTCGAATTCCGTTAACTCTTTTTTATAACCCAATAATTGAATAATTAAGCTAATTATTGTAGCAAGAAAAGCAGCAAATAATACGGAATATACAATATTTGTTTGATTAAACATATTTTTTACTACTAGTAATATTTTAGCTTAGCCTAATAATTTATATATTCTAGCGTTTAGCTTATCTATATCTACTCCAGCTTCGAGGAAATTTACGCATGTGTACCGCCGCTAGCTAAACCTTTTACAGCATCTTTAACATTCTCGGCTATATCGCTAAAATAATATCCAGTGCGAGTGATTAAGCTAGGATCAGGATCAAGCCCGCTACGTACTGCTTCCGTATCTATCTTCTTTACGCTCACTGGACGCTTAGACAGATTACCGCTTAGCCTATCAAACGTATCCGCATGAATAACACTATCAAAACTGCCTTCCTCGTTATGTATTACCTTCGTTTGTGCTGTAATGTTACGGTTTAACGGATATCCGGTAATTTCACCAACCGCAATAGCTCCTTGCCCGATAGTTGCTGATATTTCTCGACGCTTATCTTTTAGCTGAACTTTAAGCGGTGCATGATCAAAGTTTATTTCTGTGGTATCTTCTTCCTCCTTGGCGAGGTGTTACGGAACGTTGTCGCTCTTATTCTTTCTTCGGCATTGACAATTAACACGCCTGTTATCTCTAGTGTATCCTTAACCGTAATATTTACTATTTGCTTACCGATTATATTCGCTATCTGATTTGTCCAAGCAGCTTTTTTATAACCGCTCTCACCGCCGCCGCCAAAGTTGTGTACGTTATATTCTTGATCAAAACCTATATGGACTCTTTCTAAAACTTACTCCGATATAAGTAATATTTTAAAATTTTACCATAAATTATAACCATTTTTGATATTTTCATCGTCAGCAAAGTCGTCGTAATCTTCGTATCCATCTACATCAAAATAGTTGAACTGTGCTAAACAATCGCTAAAATTATTGGCTTTATTATTTTTATCCATTATTTTAACCAACTCAGCTGCATCATCTATAATCTTTTGCCATTGCTGGTGACCGTAATAAGCTATATCAGGCTCTTCTCCACCTATTTCTTCATTACATAGATTATCAAAAAACTCACAAAATTTATTTACCATTTCTACTTCTTTTTCATTATACATGGTAAGCCCGATCTTAATTTGTGTAGTTTCTCCCAAAGCATTGGCATCATTTAAAAGCGTATTAATATAGGTAGAGGTCATATGTGTTCAATAACCTCCAGCACTAACGGTCGGGTTCATATATTTGATTATGAAATGGGACCTTCATTATGTGGAATAGTACCAACTAATTCAGATAATTGGAACGTATTAGATGCTATTAATGACATTAGGAACTTTAACATGAGTGGACAAATTGATCTTTCGGGGGTAGAAAGTATTATGTTAAAGACTTGTTTATTATCTTAAAGTACTAAATATTTAGAATATATAATTATATAAGAGGCTTATATGAAAAGAAAAAGCATAACAGATACCGAGCTAAAAGTTATTAGAGAGATTTTTGCTAATCATAGAAATAACATAGACAATGTCTTAGTAGGCATAAAAGAGGCAAAAACCTATTTGGAAGAAAATGTTGAAAAAAGCGGATTATATGAATTTGCTGTAAAAACAATGGAATCAACATTTTCTCTTCCAGAAGAAAATATAGTAGCACGACAATTATTTAGTGATCTTAATTGTCAATTAATTGGAGAGCATGATTAAGAATAAATAAGTTGTAAGTTTAACGTTTCTAAAATACTGTATACTAAATCAATTAATAGACACTTTTGTCTATTAATATAATTAAATCGATTTAATATACAGTATTTTAGGTACTTTTTGAGGTGTCTACGAATTTATAATTTAGTATACACTATAATAATCATTCAACGTCAGGATTACTTCCTGTTACAAAAACTTCTTCTTTTTCAGGAAGATTACATTGTTGGGAACTTGCTGGCAATAATACAGGTTGTAAACTTAATATATCAAAATGTGAATCCGTCAAGTCACCTGTTTGATGATTTTCTTGAGTTAATTTTTGTACTAATTTTTCATTTTCTAAAGCTTCTCTTGTTGTTGTAGTTGTGCTAACAACATCATCAGGAGCTTTAACCTCATTAAGATTTAAATTCCTAAAATTTGAAAGTTTTATATCATAAAAACAGTTAGTACTATTTTTAGTACTATTAATTTTCTCATATTTTTCTGAATATTCTTCTGGAGAAGAATACAACCATTTTACTGTTGTACTCAAAATTAGTTTATTACTTGAAAAATCTTTTATATCTATACTTAAATTGAGAAATTCTTCATTATATTCTTTTTTTATACCACCCGCCAATGTCACTGTACCATTAAATGCTAGTTCTGCATCAATTTTGTTAAAAGTTTTACATCCTTTTTTATCGGTATGTTTAGAAGCTGAAACACTTACAAACATATATGGAAAATTATTATTGTTCTTTATAGTTTCAAATATTGCATTATCTACATTGCAGAGTTCATTTTTTAATATATATAAAAAAGAGTCTTCCTTCTGTGAAGTCATTAAAGAATACAAATCTTTTTCACAATCACGACATATATTATTTTCAGAGTTAATAAAAAGATTAACAGCATATATTTTGAACTTTTGACCAGATGAGGAATCATAGTTAGGGTGTAATTTCTTTATCTTGCCTTTAAGACAAGATACCATATTTTTAATATATTCATTGTTACCTACCTCCCTATTCTGTAATAAGTCGATTAAGCGCTCCTCACTATGCCCTCTATATCCATTTTGCTCGTAAGTTTTAGACCTATTGTAATAATATTGCCCAATCCCAATAGTTTTATTTTCTTTAATAACATTATTATAACTTGCTGAGTTTTGACTACCTTCTTGTATTTTTTGCAAAATTCTATAATCCCCTATTATAGGAAAATCTATAAACATTCTGCCCCCCTTATATTCTTGTTTCTCATTTCCCATATTCTTAATATAAGTTTGTTTTGAAACAACAAACATTATATGAGCTACTAAGTGATTAGCATCTGGATAGGATGAATCTTCTACATTTTTCAACATAATTGAATTAGATTCAGCTAATTTACAGTGTATTGCAGTAAAAGGAATATGAATTGTTTTTTCTGGACTTTTTCCAGGAAAAACAAAATCGTCTTCAGGCCTTTCTATTGTTTCTATAATACCTGGCTTACCCCAAACAATATTACACCAACTCTTTTTTTCTTTTAACAATTTTTCTATATCGTCTTTTCTCTTTTTTTCTTTCATGTTTACCTTTAAAAATTGTGTTTAATTGAGTTTACTATATAAATCAAAATTAATTATTTCAACTTAAAATGGTAATTGTATATATTAAGTATATTACTTACGTATATAAAAAGGATTATTTTAATGACCCTTTTTACAACGTAACCCCAAATTACAAGATTTTAGTATCTTAGAAAAACGATCCTTTTAGCTGGGTAACTATCGTATACTTATTAAGGTTTAATTTGGACGTTTATAGTATGATTTAACTCTAAATATGGTTTTCATCGGACAAAGCTAAATTATGACTAAGTTACGTGAGATTTTAATATATTTGTAACCAAATATTACTTTTTTTATTTAGTCAGAAGCTTTATGCCTCTCTCCCAACACTATTTTTGTTAATTTTACTTGATTCTGTAAGTTGTTCTACCCATGTTTTTGAAGGTTTAGTTTGTTTTACTGAAGGATTACTATCTATTTGTTGTGATATTGAGTTACCAATATTTAAAGCTGTTTGTTTTATTTCTTTTGGTAATATCTCAATAGATGTTCCTGTTTCTGTCTGCTTATCAATAATGCTTTCCTCTTTTTGTAATTTTCTAGGTATTTTATCGAAACCAATAATGTTGTTGTTTTGTTTAGTAATTTCTAAGGCGTTTTCTAGATTAGCTACGTGGCTGGAGCCGACACTCGCAACTATATTATACCCTTTACTGCGAACTTCACTAATTACTTCAGTCATATATTGTTCACGATTTTCCTTATACAAAGCAGAACCTTTTGTATGCTCTAAATTCCTACCTTCTAAACTAATTACCTTAATCCCTTTTTCTTTAGCTACTTTATATAAAAGCGCATCTTGGAATATAGGAGTATTCTCTAACTCTTCAGGTAGTTTTAAAGGATTATCAGGATTTTTTTCGTTATGTTCTAGTATATTAGCTATTTTAATTACGTCCTTCATACCCAGATTTTCGCCATATTGCTTACGCTCAATAGCTATTACCGTATTTTTATCAATTGTACCTGCTTGAATTTCTGCAATTAAAGCTTTATTGTTATTATTATGGTCGGTTAAATGATTATGCTCCGGTCTAATTTCTACGGAACCGGTCTTTTCGGTTTCTGCAGATTTTTTTTGCATCAATTGCTTTAAAATTGATATTTGCCGTAATTACTGCTTCCCTATCAAGTTTATTCAGTAGCTCTTGATTATCATTTACGGCAGCAAAACGTTCTGTTAAATTATATTTACCATTTTCTTCACGCTCTTCTTGTAATAGTATGTTTATAAGTTTTTCTTTTTCAGAGCGTTTAAGATGTTCATCATCAGATTTGAATTTTTTACTTGGTGGTTCAGTAGCTTCAGGTTCAGATAACTGTTGTTCTTGGGTTTGCGTTTGAGTAATTAAAGAGCTTTGTTTTTGTTGTAAATTATATATCAATTCACTTATATCAAAATCACTACGATTTAATAACTGTGTAACTAATGATTCCGTAAAACAATTTTCTATATTATTCTTATTTACTTCGGTAAGTTTTGTTTGTAATTGTGTATTGTTCTCACGCTGTTGTTCAATGATATTATCTTGTTCTTTTATCTGGGTGTGGAATTTTTGTTTTTCCTCAGTAAACTCTTTTGACAGTATTGTATTCTTTTCTACCTGAGCATTAAGATTATTTTCTGTTTCGGTAAGTTTTGTTTGTAATTTCTCTTTATTCACACGTTCGTGTTCAACGGTGCTATCTAGTTCTTTTATCTGGGTATGGAATTTTTGTTTTTCCTCAGTAAACTCTTTTGACAGTATTGTATTCTTTTCTATCTGAGTATTAAGATTATTTTCTGTTTCAGTAAGTTTTGTTTGTAATTTCTCTTTGTTCGTACGTTCTTGTTCAACGGTGCTATCTAGTTCTTTTATCTGGGTATGGAATTTTTGTTTTTCCTCAGTAAACTCTTTTGACAGTATTGTATTATTTTCTATCTGAGTATTAAGATCATTTTCTGTTTCAGTAAGTTTCGTTTGTAATTTCTCTTTGTGCGCACGTTCGTGTTCAATAATGCTATCTCGTTCTTTTATCTGCGTACTAAGTTCTGTATTTTGCTGCTGAATGTCACTAAGCTGGTCTTGTAAGCCTTGATTTGCTTGCTGTAAATTATCTCGTGTCTGGGTAAGGTTTATTACCTCATCGTTTAATCTTCTCTCTTCTTGAATGTAATATCTAACAGCTCCAATTGGTAGACCAATTAATTGGCCTGGTTGACTATTTTGTTGTATTATGGCTCTTCTAAAAAACTCACGCTCATTTCCGTGTATATTTGGAGAAGGATTATACAATCCCGGAGGAGCGTTTTCAGGATAATCGGCAGTTCTGTGTACAATTATTTTTTGTTCATCAGGTCTGCGAGTTTCTAAGATATTAAACTCTAGACAACAACAAGCACAACACCCTACCTGCCTATTACCATCACTTTTTGCTAAACCTGTGTAAAATTCTTGACCTTGTGCCGGTATATGAGTGGTTATATAATGTACACCTTTTGCTTCTACATGTACTCCATTATAATTATTCTGATATGGAACTATTCTTAAGGTTTTAGCTGAAACATTAAGGTTCTGAATACAATTTAATTCCTCTTCATTTAGAAAATCATCAAAATGCTCCTGAACAAATCGGTTTATAAAATTACGACGTTCAGTAGAAATACCATGGCCAGTGAAATCCTGAAGATTATGATGTCTATCAACTAATTCATTAAGATAGCCAATATCTCTATCTGAATAAGCATCCGAATTTTCAGTCAATTCATTTCTTATAATACTCTTTAAAATTTCATTGTCAGCATCGCACGCACGTAATAGTAGTTGTTTTTTTCTACGAATCAATTCATCTGCATTTCCATTTCTAGCATTCAGTACCGCCTGAAGATCATTGCGTAAATTTTGAACCTCAGGCTGCGCCATACTATTGTTATTATCGTTAACGCTATGCTCAGGAAAACTAATATATAGATCATCACTATTATTTCTAGATTCAATAATTGCCGTATAAGGAATTTCAGAAAATATTCTTGCGAAAGCATCTAATTGTTGTGTATGGTCAGTAATTTCTTGACCATATGTTCCTCTCGCACCTCGAGGATCTGTACGACCTGCAGGATTTGCAGGATTTTCGGGATGAACACCATAATGCTGATATTTGCTCATGTAATTTTCTCTTAGTTATTTTTAAGAAGCTATGCTGTGAAATCAAAATTTTCTTCAATATCATTTACACCTATTAAATCCGCTAATTTTTCTAATGATTTCTCAGTATACAGCGGGGCTAGAAATTTCTTAAAACAATTAATCGGATCCATATTATTAGGAGGATTACGAGTTATTGACGATATATGATTATAATTCGATCCTGTTAGGTTAACTTTTTCTATAGTTCCAGATATGCTTTCTATATATTTTGCCATTAAATTCAGAACTTCTTTATTTTTCGAGTAAATAGTGACAGAGATAGGACTGAGATTCATTAAGTTAACATTAGTTAATATATTACTTTCGTGAGGTAAACTAAGAATATGCTTTATCAATAAGGTATCTTCCGCTGGGATAGCACGACTAAGCAATAAACTATAAACATCATCTTTAGTTGATACATTATCTTGTCTATGTGCCTCTACATAATCTTGGATAAATTTTTCCTCTGCTTCTTCTCCTTTAACATATTCTTCTTTAAACTTATTTATATCATCTATAATCATTCGAGTATTAAGTTTTTTTAATTCCATTGTTGTATCTCCTTCTACTAAATTAGTTGGATTTGTATCAATATCTGAATTATCGCTGTCAAAATCATTGAAAACTAATAAATCATTGTTATTAATCTTTTGTTTCTTACCTTTATTGCTATTATAATTTGGTAAAGTTGTTTGTTCCAAAGGACGTTTTAAATCTTCTCTCATATATTAAACTCTTATCTTAATGTTAATTTTATAATATTTTTCTAAATCATTATTATTGGTTTAGGATTACTAATAAATTACTAAATTTTTAACTTTTTTTCAAGTTATGTTTTATTTTTACAACATAATACTAATAATTTCTCCTAATTACCTTCAAATAATTTATTGAGTATATTTTGAGAATTGTATGAAAATTTTAATTTTGTAATGTATAAGAAATATGTTTCAGGTAGCAATACTGTTAAAAATTGATTTTTCATGATAAGACTCCCCGTTGAGTACTAACAAGCCAGGTATAACTATAAATATTGCTACTATTACAATTTATAATTAATCATAATGTAACAACAAAAATAATAATTTATCCTGACTTCATACTTTACTAGGAAGCTAAGCTAGATGAGTATTTAGTTTGAAAATAAATCATGGATTATTTAAATAAGTTAACATTCAAATTAAATATTTTCAAATGTAATATAAATAAAAAGTAATATAATTTAACAAACTGTAACTTTTTTAGTTACTTGATATTTAACAACTGTGATTATGAAGGTGATTAGATATTTTGAGATTTATTTTGGACGGTTATTGTATAATTTTTAATTAAAAATAGAATTTTTATAGAAAATGCTAATATAATTTTTCATTTTTTGAAAATTTAGCAGATTATAAAGTAATCGTATAACTATAATTATGCGATGTGTTAATAATAAACTTATCGTATAATTTATCACTTGCAGAAATAAATAGCACTTTAGCCTTTTAGACATTTCCAATAACTAAACATTCTCTTGCGGTATCTATTACTTCCTTAGATATATAAGATTGTTTATTTAACTTCATAATTCTTATACTCTGTTTGAGTAATCTATTTATCAGCCTAAAATTTCCCTGTGTAATACGGCTTATAACAGATATAGCTTCGTTATCTGTAAAATCGTTCTCATCAACTCTTATATCTAACGTCTTACAATGCTTTTTAATTATAAATCCTATTTCTTCTCGACTTAGAGGATTGAAAATGTGCATAAACCCAACACGTGAGTATAATTGTAGAAAACGTGCTAGTTTTTCTTCTATACTAGGCATTCCTATTAAGATTAGCGCTACCTTGTTGTTTTCATAATAAAATGGGCATAATCTATCATATATATATCTTACTTCTTCTAGGCTTTTTGATTGAAGTCTATCAGCTTCATCTACGATAATAATTTTTATGTGAATATGTTCTATTATTATGTATAGCTTTATCTTTTAGATCATTAAAAGCAAAAATTAAATCATATAGTTCATTTCTTAGACGTACAGATGTATTATAAACTTCAGATGTAATATATAATATTAAAGGCTTATTTGATTGCTGCAGTACTTTAAAGCAATTATATTCTGGTTGAGTAAGGTTTTTTTCATTTTATTTTCTCCTATTTTTAGGTATTTTCTTTAGTGTTTATTAACTTTATCAGGAAAGCGATCTACTACCAGATTTAAAATAATATTGTGTTCAAGAAAAGCTTTTGCCCCGGCAAGCATTATAGTAAAACCTTCCGTTGAAGAGAGGGCTTGCTCTATTATCTCATCACCGTCGCCGATAAATCCTGTATTTGTAACACTAACAAAAGTTTCGTCAATTGCTAGAGAAGTAAACTGCCACTCTACCAATGTAGTCTTATATAAGCTCCACTCAATAACTATTCTCTTATTTTTTTCAATCTCTTTGACGTTAACTTGTACGGAATGACCGTACATCTCCCAATCCCACCGAATTTGTTTACCTACTTGTAATCTATCACTACCTTTAGTAAACCAGAATTTGGCTGTAATAGCGGGATTCACAAAAGCTTCAAATACTTCTTCAACCGATTTGCGAATAAGCATTTCTGCCTTGGCAGAAGGAGCTTGTTTAATACACAAAAACGGTTGAGCTGTATGTTTATCCTTATTATTTCTCATTGCTAAAACCTCCTTTTGCAAAGCAACTATTATGCACTATTTTTTTCTTTCTCATTATTTGTTAAAGTCATAAAACGTTGGGCAGACGTATCTAAAGCTCGACATGCTATTGATTGTACTTGATGCGTTGCCGCATCTGCTTTTTCAGTCAGATCTTTTATTAAAGCTTCCAAATGCTTTATTTTTTCTTCTAAATATTTAATATTCTGTTCTTTTAGCGTTAATATTCCGTCATATTCTTTTTGCTTTAACTGACTGGCAAAATCATATTGTTGTGACATTTGAAGATGCAGTTTTTCTTCCGCACTCTTTATTTTTTCTTCTATAATCACCGGAAACTGCTCAACTTGTATTTTTAAAGACTGATAAATTTCTTCTTTTGCTACTAAATCAGCCTCACGTTTTAGTAAACTATTCTGTAAATCAGCTAATTCTTTCTCGGCAATTACTTTTTTATGATTATACTCATCCATTTCTTTGCGACGATTTAATTCCAAGCTATACGCATAGTCTTCTTCTTCACGTTTTCTTGTTTTCTCTAATTCTTCTTTTTGTTCTTTATAATCTTTCTCGAGTTGTTCTCTTTGTTGTTGCCAATTAGATTTCTGCGTTAACATCTCTTGTTCAAAAGTCTGTTTGGTTTTATCCGTCTCTAACTTAAATTGTTCTTTTTGTTCCGCTTGCGTTTGTAGTAAAACCGACAATGTATGTACTGTCTCTTTAATTTGATATAATTCCTGAAGATGCTTTTGTTCTAACGTAATAGCTTCACGTAAAGTAGCAAGCTTCTGAAACTCATCAAGCAATTGCTCTGATAAATTATCAATCTGTTTAATGGTTTTTGATTTCAAAACACCAAGGTCTGTTAAAATTGTATCGGCAGAATTATTTGAGGCTTTCACTACAACCGCACTTTTTTCTTCCTGTTGCTTCCGGTCTTGAGGCGTTGTTATTTGTTTCTCATTAAATTTTGCTAATACCGCATTATAAGCTGATAAAATTTGCTCCTTGGTACTCTTAGGAGAAACTTCTAAAAATTCTTGTTTTTTCATGGCTCTTTAAAATTATTAGTTACATAATAAAATATAATAGAATATTTACCCTAGTTATACTGATCTTGCAACAAAAAAGAGGACAGATTAAAGAGAGGCGTTTTTAATTTTTTTATAGTTTAACTCGTACTCATTTGGAGTTTTATAATTCAAAGTAGAATGCCGTCTTTTTTGGTTATAAAAAGTATAAATATAAGTAAATATATCAAGATCTACGCTACAGGATCATAAGTCCTTAGGATATTCTCAGTATACTAGCCTTCTACTTAAGTGTTCTTAAGTATCTTATAGTTATTAACTAAAGACAATACCAAGATACAAGGATATTATCCGTTTCACAGCGTGTCCCCTAATAGAGCCGCATCCTAAATTTATAGTTGTTAAATCTATTTTAAAAAGTTTTTCAAAAATTTTACTATTAAATGTAAAAAAATCTTTACGTTGTTCTTCTTTACAGTATGAAACGATAAATTTCGCATTATTCGATATAAACTCTACACTTTTAAGCTCGTTCAAAGCTTCTATTAATAATTCTTGACTATGAAGTTTATAATATAATCTTACAGACATAAAAGGTTCATAAGTGGAAGTACAAACTATAGTTTTATGGTTTTCATTATCTAAAATTGCTGTCATAGTTTTAGTTTATATTTAATCAAATTTAGTAAGCTGATCAATTTGATATTGTAGGAACACTTCCTTACCGTAAAAAGTCATGGCAATTTTGATAATTTTCTGAACATGAGTATATTCTTTTATTTTGACGTCATATTGCTTATTATTAATTTGTTCAAGTCCTGCTTTAGCAATGGTTTCTAAATTCTCTTCCTTAGATGCTATTTTATATTCTATAATAATTGCGTTATTATTCTTACCTGCTTTAGGAATTAAAACTATATCTGCTCTACCACTACCTGTTTCTTTTTCGCTATCTATTATATGGCTTACTGTTAGCATATTTATTAAACCTAACATAAAACCACTATAAAATACTTCAGCTTTTGTTTCGCCAGTTTGGTAAAAGCTAGTTGCACCCCGTAGTAATCTTTGTAGCCCTTCTTTAAATTCCTCTATTTGACAGTTAGCCAGTAAACCAATGAAAGAATAATATCTAGAACTATCAATTTTTAACTTATCAGTGACCCACCTCAGTACTCTTGTTTCGTATATATATTTTACCTCTTTATTAGGCACAGATAATTCATATATATTCTTTTCCGATTCTTTAACAACTGGATTCAAATATCCACTAAATAATAACAAGCTAAATAACCCTATAGGTTTATCTATATCGGAAAAACTTATTTGTTTAGTAATAGGAGACACTATACTCTTGCCGACAGCTAATTGTTGTAGATCTATTTGTATTTCATCCGATAATAACGCTTTATCTATAAGCGAAGTGCCGCCGCTATCGAGCCAGTAATGATCCAGCTGACCTTCGCTAGATAAGCATAGCATTATTGACCATGGATTATAGATTACCTCTCCACCGAAATTATAACCGTTATACCAATCCTTGATATGATCAGGAGTAGTTTTTGTCGGCACTTTTGTTAGTAATTCATCAACTTCTTCTTGTATAAAACCATAGAATTTAGAAAATTGCTTATCTAGTAAAGTATATTCACGGACATTATTCAAATCCGAAAATAAATTAGCCTTAGCTATACGTAATATTCCAGTTATGACTCCTTTTTCTAAATAAGGATTGCTCTTTAAACTACTGCCAAGCATACCACGGAATAATTTTAATACATTATCAAACTCTTCTGATTTATTACCAAATTCTAAGTAAGAACTATTGATCGGAGTATCATACTCGTCGATCAATATATATACTTTCTGGTTAAAATGTTTGAAAAGTAATTCACTTAAAAAACGTAAACTATCTTTTATATCTTCTATTGTAAGCTCTCCAGTAAAATATCTCTCTAACTGTTTTTTTTGTACACTATCCAGTAAACCATTATCACTTATGACATAATATTTCTTTAAATAGCGGTGATTACTAAATAACTTTACTATCTGCTTCTCTATTCCATTCTCAATTTCCTTAAAATTACTACCTTTAACGTCTTTTAAATTCAGTAATATTACAGGATAATTACCTTGCTGAGCCATGGCATATTTTTGATTACTAATCTTCAGAGGCTTTAGTATCTTTTTGCCTTTAATGCCTAAATCAATTTCTCCACCTATAAAAAGTTTACGATTTACCTTATCTTCTTTAGGTAAGACCGCACCATTTTGATCTATTTCTATTTCAAAAAACTTCTGAAGCATATTCATATTTAGGCTTTTGCCCCAGCGCCTTGGTCTAGTAATTAAGATTACCTTGCCATTATCTTCCAATAATTCTTGAATCATTAAACTTTTATCAACAAATACATCACTATTAACTACTAAATCATAGAATTCATCCGTGCCTACAATCATTCTAGGTAACTTATTACCTTGCATAAATTTAATCTTTTTATTTTTGGATCAATATTAGAAGATACAACTAATTATCATTTTAATAATATTGTTATTTGTAATTATACACTCAAAACTTAAATTTAGCAAATTACTGCTTTTTAGGAGGAAAAAGATTTTAGAGAAATTACAAAAAAATATATCTTAAGAAGAATTGTAAAAATCTCTGAGTACATGCATTTAACCTTACGAATACCTTGAAACCTTTGATGAAATATTCTTATTTATTACTTAACTTCTTTCATGGATAAGATCATAATCCAGGCAAAAATCAATTAATTGACAAATTGATTTTCTATTAAGCCCAGTTACTCTAGAAATAGTTTTTATTCTATTACGTTTTCTTAACATCATTTTTATTAGTTCTGCTTTACCTTCTTTTATATATTTTTGTGCAATTGTTCTCAAGATACTCCTTAAGAAATTCTTGAGTTGCTAAGGGTTCAATTAGAAGCTTTTTAAATAAAGCTACAGAAGGATTACATTCTAGTGGCATATAGTGTAATAATTTTATTATTAATAATAGTAGGCTATAAAATATAATAGAAATAGATAATTTACTTTATACAAATTGAATTATCTATTTTTGGTTAAGTAATAAGTTTTGTTAAATTTCTAACGTAAGGACATCGTATCAATTTTGTTATTTATTAATTGATAACGTTTTTTAAGCCTTTTATCTCCTAAATCTGCAGTATACATTTGGATTCCGTTAATTTGCGCACAAATGATAAATCAAAAACCTTATCAATTTTTCGTAAAATATGATTCTGCGGTATAACCTTTCCTATATCCACACAGTAGAATAATTGAGGCTGATATATTTTAAACCCTTGCAGGCCTTACTCTTTCTAGAATCTTAAAAGCATTATACAACATCAACTACCTAAATTCTACTACCTTCCTACCTTTTTCAATAGTCCCCATCTATTTTTTTTGAACGACACACATAGTTGGAAACTTACTTAACGTTATTATGAGGTCTTATTGCTAAGCTTTATAACTAAAATTACTTTATTTTAGTTGACTTATTTCTATATGTTTATAAAGTTTAATTTATTAATGCGGTTTAAACTATAGGGGAATTTATGTGGGAACAATTAGCAGCAGCTATAAATGCAAAAAACATAACAGAAGCACAAAATTTAATCACATCTATAAATCAGAGTGAGTTAAGTAAGGTTGATAGAGATGGCAATACAGTACTAATGTTAGCAGGTAAGAATGCCTCATGTGGGATTACTAAGAATAATTCGGTTCATTGGAATGGCTTAGAAAAAGTAAGTGAATTATTGATATCTAAAATGAGTAACCTGGCTATTAATGTTGTTGCTAAAGATGGTTATACAGCATTAACTTGGGCAGCTTCTGCAGGATGGATAAAAATATGTGAGCCATTAATTTTTAGAATGAGTGAGCAAACTATTAGTGCCATTGCAACAAATGGTAATACAACACTAATATTCGCTAGTATGAATGGCTTAGAGAAAATATGTGAGCTATTGCTACCTAAAATGAATGATCAATCTATTAACTCTGTGGGTTCACAAGGTTTTACAGCTTTAACTCCAGCTGCTTCGAGAGGGTCAGAGAAAATATTTGAGCTGTTGTTACCTAAAATGAATAGTGAGGCTATTAATTTTGTTTCTAACAATGGGTATACGAATTTAACTTGGGCAGCCGCTAAAGGATCAGAAAAAATATGTGAGCTATTAATACCTAAAATGAATGAAAAAGCTATTAATGTTATTGCTGAAGATGGTTATACAGCATTAATGAGAGCCGCACATACAGGTTCAAATAAAATATGTGAGTTGTTAATACCTCGAATGAGTGAGCAGGCTATTAGTGCTATTAATTATAACAGTGAGACAGCATTAATTTTAGCAGCTAGTAAGGGCAAGTACTCGGAAAAAATATGCGAGTTATTAATACCTCGAATGAGTGAAAAAGCTATAAACCATGTTAATAAAGACGGTAATACAGCGTTAATTTTGGCTGTTGGTGCAGGTGATGGTGTAGGTTTGGAAAGAATATGCGAGCTGTTAATACCTCGAATGAGTGAACAGTCTATTAATTGCCTTGGCAAAGCAGGTTATACTGCTATGGATATAGCAATTTCAAAAGGTTATATTAGAATAATACCCATTATAAAGCCTCCTCAAGAATACGAAAATAAGGAATTTACAAGTAATAAAGATAAAGGGAACACCAAACCTGAAATTTCAATTAATCCTAGTAGCATTACTGAAGAAGAAATTATTAAAGAATTGCCTAACAAAATAATTGAAATTTCTAAATTTCAGCAACTAATTTTTGCAATTAAATCCGAGGATACAAAAAGTGCAGCAAGATTAATTATTCAAATGACAGAAAAGGAATTAAATGAAGTTGATAAAGAAGGTAGAACTGTCTTACATTGGGCTATTGAGAAGTGTAATGAAAAAATAGTGGCGATCCTACTAAAGAAGAATCCGAGTTTAATCAGTGTTGAAGATCACAATAATAATAAGCCACTAATATTAGCTGAACTACTAAGTCTTACTAAAGATTCTGATTACTCAAAAATTATTGAATTGCTGAAGAATATCACAGGTGGCTCTTTAGGTGTACATGAGCATGAGAGTTATTGGCATGAATATAGCAAAGTAGCTATGGATAAAATATTAGAACTTCGATTAGAAGCTACTGGTATAGAAAAAGAAAATTTTAAAATAATGAGTCCTAATTATGTATGGGATGGATATGAAAATACAGCTGAAAAATTGAGTAAAGAAATCCTAACTGATCTATTGAAAGTATCAAAACAGGTTCTAATATTTTTAAACTTACATAATAAGCATTGGGTAGGAATATCAATAAATAAAACCGATAAGGAAATAAAAATAAATTATCTAGATTCTGAACAAAATAAAGTACCCGTTTTACTTAAAAATGCTTTAACAGAAAAAATAGCTACTGCATATCCTAATTGCGAGGTTATTTTATCTGAAAAAGTCTTAGAATTACAAAAATCTAATAATTGCGGTTCCGAAGTAGTTGAAAATCTTGTTTTTGAGGCAACAGGTCATAGAGTAGATCAAGAAAGTGCTATAGTAATGCATTCTTTATTATATGAAGATTCTTTATTAGGTGAAAATGGAAATTTAATAACTTTTTAACCATCAAAAAATATATAAAACTCTTGATAAACTTAAAATTTCAGATAACAATGATTTTGTATTCAAAAAACACCAATTTTGTAAATTACCACTATAGCCTCCATCTGCAAAAAATCTTTCAATTGATGGATATTTATTCTTTGCTACAAGCAAGCTTTCTTTAGCACCGTCTCTATCTTGTATACTTGCTGAATGTACATTAACAGCTAGTAATAAACCATTTGCATCTGTTACTATATGACGCTTTATTCCTTTTATCTTTTTACCGGCATCATACCCTTTTACTTCACTTCTTTGCGTATTCTTAATTGATTGCGAATCAATTATTCCAATTCTCGGACTTGCTTTTTTTCCCCATTGATTCTCGGCATCTTGAAACAAGTTCTTCATTTATCTTTTGCCATAATCCTCTACGATTCCATTTATTATAATATTCATTAACTATTTTATAATTTGGATATTCTTTTGGTAAATATTGCCACTGACACCCTGTACGGCTCTGATAAAATATTGCATTTACTATTGATCTTCTATCTATTTTTATTTTCCTTCCTTTCTTCTTATAGGCAAAATATTCTTTTATTATTTCCCACTCTTCATCCCCTAATTCACTTGGATAGCTCATAATTCTTTTGCTTTTTTGCTACCTTGTATAACATTTCTTCTTCTATTTTTCTACTATTTATTCTTTAATTTTTATTTACTGATAGGCTCTTAGAGAAATTGATTGTTTATATCATTTATCTTTAGGAAATAGTATGAAAGAGATAGGAAGAATTTTAAACCTATCTCCTAGAACTGTAGAACATCACCTTAATAAGGTTAAACAAAAAACAGGCTTATTATATAAATCACAATTAATTGGTGAATTTCTTAAAAATGCTTCTCCTTCACTTTTTAAATAATGAATAACATTTATAATTAGGACGAGTAAATTTATGGCTAGTTTAATTGAAATTAATGCATCTGCTTATCAATATTATTTGTATACTCAAGAGAGATTATTACAAATACATAATCATCTACAGAATTTAGGAATTCCATTTATGGCATATGGAAAGATTTTTAAAAATGGTACATATTTACCGCTTATAACTAATACTGCAGCAGAATTCCTACAAATATATTTTTCCACTATAAAGAACAACGGGTTTACTTATACTAATATAATTAATCAAACAACTAATGCAAAATGTAATTACGTATTTTTTTCAAATGATATAAATTGTTTTGACAAAAGAAAAGATCCAATTATGTACCTTATGTATGATTTTAACCTTTGGAAGAACATATTAATGATATATAAACTTACTAATTTAGAGTTTATAGAATGTTATATGTTTGGTGTAGAAGGTAATACGGCTCAAGCTACTAATTTTTATTTAAATAATATGCCTTTATTAGAACATGGAATAGATTACTTTAATTGCAAAGCCAAAGATCTTATTGATACTAGTGATAAAAAAAAATTAGCTTACTTTAAACAAAAACTTAATTTCAATATAGTAGAACAAGAAGAATTAATTTTACAACAATCTAAACAATTCGCCTTAAATACTAAATTTAATAATAATAGTAAACTCTCTCTTAGAGAAATTGATTGTTTATATCATTTATCTTTAGGAAATAGTATGAAAGAGATAGGAAGAATTTTAAACCTATCTCCTAGAACCGTAGAACATCACCTTAATAATGTTAAACAAAAAACAGGGTTGTTATATAAATCTCAATTAGTTAGTGAATTTCTTAAAAACGCTCCTGCATCACTTTTTAAATAATAATTTTGTTTTATGTTTTCTAGATTTTTCTTTCATAACAATTCTCCTCTGCATTCCTAAAAAGAATTACACGCTATCACTTTACTTTACGAAATCCCATAATTTTTACCTATTTTTTAAATTACTATTTAATTATTTATTCTTTTTTTCATATAACCTATTTTATTAGCAGTGTTTATTCCTTATTTTTACCAAAAGCTTATTAAAGTTTATTTTTACAAACCTAGTAATTTTTACGGATGTTTTTAAATTATTTATTTTGCTATTCTCCTTAATGAAGACTTAAGGATTATAAAAAATTAATACAAACGCTTTATATTAAGATTAGTAGAACTGATAAAGAAAAAATCAAATAGAAGCACAAAAGTTAATAGCGGAAATAGAATATAATTAAAACAAAAATTTAATATTTAGGAAGGTAAATATGGGACAAGTAGCTAGCTCAATAGCACACCATGGGATGAAACATGGAGTAAATCAAACTATAAATCATTCAACACAGCATCTAAACAATTCAGTACGACCTGTAAGTCAAGCAAATCGTGTTATGAAGCATACGTCAAAGCACGCATCACATAGAGCCGCTGATACACAACAACATACTCCTTCGCCTAATGCTAATTTAAATCCTAACAGTGCTAATACTACCGCTACAAATATTAATGATAGAATTGCTGATTTTAATATTGACTTGCAAATAAAAGAATCTCCGCAAAAAAATATTATTAATTTTGAGGCTAAAAAAATAGATGATGAGCAAGCCATTAAAATTGCTCAAAATTTAAAAACAAATAAAATTTTAACTCAGCTTTATCTTCATAATAATGAAATAGGAGATAAAGGAGCAATAGCAATAGCAGAAGCTTTACAAATAAATAATACCCTTAAAGTGCTCGACCTTATGAATAATAAAATAGGAGATGAGGGGCTGAAAGCAATTGTTAAAGCTTTAATACAAAATACTACTCTTACTTCTCTTGAGCTTATGGGTAACAATATAAGCCCAGAAGGCATAAAATCAATAATAGAAGATTTAAACAAAAATACTCATATTACTTATTGTAACCTTTCTATAAATCAGCCGCCTAAAGTTCAAGAAATTTTGCAAAGAAATCGTATATTAGAAGAAGAAAACAATAAAAAAGCAATTGAGTTAAATAGTGAAGGTGATAGTTTAAGAGATCAAGGTGAATATAAAAAAGCAATAGAAAAATATAGTGCAGCCATAGAGTTAAATAGTAAGCCTTTATATATTACTAATCACGAAAAGGCAAAAAAGAAATATGAAGAACAACAAAAACAAAAGTTAATAAATGTTTTAAAAGATAAGGACTTAATACAACAAGCTAATGAGTTAGAGAACGGAGGCACTACCCTTAATTTTAACTTTCAAAATCTAAATGAGGAACAAATAAACTTTATTGCAAAGAATATAAAACTCATTGCAAATAATATAAAAATTAGTACTACACTGACTAGTATTAGCCTTTCAGGTAATCAAATAAGTGAAGAAAATTTAACGCTAATTATTGAAGCTTTAGAAATAAATAATACTATAGTCAGGGCTGACTTGAGAGGAGCTAATCTACAGGATAAAGAAGCAAGATTAATTGCTGAAGTTTTAAAAGTAAATCTTAATTTAACTCATCTTTATATTAGCGAAAATAATATAGGAGCTATAGGAATAAAAGCAATAAGTGACGCTTTAAAAATAAATCCTACCACATGTATGGACCTCCCCAATAATGCAAGAAAAAAATAATATTTAATAGTCAACAAGCAAATGCAGTCATGTATTCGGCTTATAATTGATAAATTACTTTAAATTTATCACTTTAAATTTATCAATTAGCCCTGATGGAATTCGCTACCTACTAACTTTTACTTATCACTTTTCCGGCTTCATTAGAGCCTGTGCGGTAATCAGTTTTTTTGTAGGTTAAGGTTTGTCTTATTTACCATCAATATTATTATCTCACGCATATTTCAGGTTGGAATATATTAGTCTCTATTTTAGAGTAATACTTATTAATATTTTATTTACTAAATTTTGTTAACTTATCAGTTACAAACTTTAGTTTCATTATAATCATTGCCGGTGCGTAATACTGCAAATACTACTCGTGCTAATTTATTCGCTATTGCAACAGTAGTTTTATTATGCCCACATCGTTCTAATAAATTAAACATCCATTTAGTAAATTTACTAAAATCTTTTTTATTTTTTTGTGCTTCAGTTGTAAACCTTAGCTTAGCATTTAATACCGCTCTTGCTCCTTGAATTAATAAAGTACGTAAATAAGTATCACCTCTCTTGCTTATACTAAGTAACCTTTCTTTACCTCCACTCGAATATTGTTTTGGTACTAAACCAAGCCAAGTTGATAATTGTCTACCATTACTAAAATTTTTTGCATTACCTATCGAAGCTATTAATGCTGTAGCAGTAATTAAACCTATACCGGGTATAGCTGTTAATCGTTTATATTCTTCTAACTCACCTGCTAGTATTTTTAATCTTTTTTCTAACTCTATTATTTTTTTATCATTATCTACAAATTCTTCTTTCAACTCGCTAAACGTTTGATAACTAAGACGGCTTAAAGTTTCACTATCTAAAATCTCTGTTAATTTACTGATAACTTTATTTATCCCTTGTGGAATAATTAAGCCAAATTCATACAATAATCCTCTAATCTCATTAGCTAGTGCAGTACGATTTCTTACTAGCCTTGCTCTTATTCTATGAATTGATAAAATATCCTGCTGCTCTACACTTTTGATTGGTACAAATCTCATATTTGGTCTCGCTACTGCTTCGCATATTGCTTCTGCATCAGCTTGGTCGTTCTTATTAGTTTTAACATATGGTTTTACAAATTGTGGTGCTATCAATTTAACCTCATGTCCTAATTTTGTTATTTCTCTTCCCCAATAATTAGCTCCGCCGCATGCCTCCATTCCTACTAAACATTTTGGTAAATTAGCTATAAAGCTTAATACTTGATCCCTAATCAATTTTTTCTTTAATATTGTCTTGCCGTTTTTATCTACTCCATGTATTTGAAAAATTCTTTTTGCAATATCTATGCCAATTGTGTTAACTTCCATTTGGACCTCCTTATTGTTGTCTAGGATTAATTTCCTATTCTAGAACTATAACTACTGTTATTGATTCTGTATATAGGGAGGTCCATTCCATTACTTTTGTATCTTGACCTTCACAATAATAAGATGGGGGATGAAGGAGCAAGATTAATAGCTGAACTCCTGAAAACAAATACTAGTTTAATATATCTTGATCTCGCAATGAATAATATAAGCAATGAAGGAGCGAGAGCAGTTATTGAGGCTCTGCAAAAAAATATTAATATTACAGATTTAGATTTAGGAGAAAATAATATAGATCATGAAAACACAGAAATAATTGAAGGTTATCTACAAAGAAATAAAAGCTTCAGAGAGGAGCAAAATATATTTCAAACAATAGTAGAAGATATAAATACTAAAATAGTTGATAGTAAAACTATTAATGATAATGATAAACCAATGATGCAAGATATAATAAAAAATGTAGCATATAAAGGTGAAGCTCTAATATATAAGGCCGGCATAGAACAAATAACAAATTATATGCAGGAACTTTTAAGTAAAAGTAAAATTACTAAAGGAAATATTATAGATTTAGCAGATCAGCTTAATGAAGTGATAGACTACCAAAATATAAATTATGATGCAATTATATTGGGTGTGGATAGTGCATTTATGTAAATTGGAGTAATATAAAAATTTTTAACTGTAGCGAAAAATATGAAAGAATTAATAGAGTTTTTGGAAAAAGAAAAATTTATTAGAGATGCTGAGCATCTTAAAAAGAATAATGTAGAGCTTTCTTTAGAGACAATTTATTTTGCCATTTTAGGAATTTAGAAGAACGAGGTAAAATCTTTTCATTACTGTCCCAATAATTTCCGGTTACCTCTGGCTGAATAGGTATTTTAGATTCTAATTCTTCAAATTTTCCCCAAGGTGTTTTACCTTCTAAAGCTGAATGCAATCTTTTATGGTTATAAAAATATTCTCATTCAGCTAAGAGCTTGGTCAATTCAAGCTTAGAGTCTTTTAAATTTAAAAGATTGTAAAATTCTACTTTATCCGTTTGCTGTGACCGCTCTACTTTTCTATTCAAGTGGGGGCTTCTAGGTTTAATAGGTCTAAATTTTATAAAATGCTGCATTAATTCTTCTTGAAAGACATAATTAAAATTTTACGGATTTTGGTTACATCAATTTGTACTCTATCGGTAGTGTTTAAAAAACTGTGTCAAACTGAAAAAAAGTATTTAGAATAAATAAAAAATACAGATAAAAAAAGGTTTGACAATGACAGAAGAAAGAAAATTAGAAAGGATAGAGCAGCAAGTAAAAGTGCTGCCATCGATACAAAACGGAGCATTAGAAGAAATAATAAAAGGTATATATCAAGGGAAGCCATTACTTGGGAATCAAGGTTTACTTACAAACTTGGTAAAAGATTTAACCAAAGTAGCATTACAAGGAGAGATGTCTGCTCATCTTCAGGAGAATAGCTTAGAAGAAGGCGGGAACAGGCGTAATGGAATAAGCAGTAAGAGAATTCGAAGCGGTAGCGGTTCATTTGATTTAGAAGTACCAAGGGATCGCAATTCGAGTTTTGAACCGCAAATCATTAAGAAGCGTCAAACAATATTAAACGAAGAATTAGATAATAAGATATTAGCCCTTTATGGTTTAGGCACAAGCTATGATGATATTACCGCTCATTTACAGGAAATATATGGAGTAGACGTATCAACAAGTACCATTGCAGCGATAACAGATAGGTTATTACCGCAAATAACCGAGTGGCGTAATAGACCGCTTGAATCTGTTTATCCAATATTATTTTTAGATGCAATGTTTTTTAAAGCAAGGCAGGACGGTAAGGTAAGTACTAAAGTGTTATATAATGTAATGGGTATAAACGAATTTGGACATAAGGATATATTGGGGTTTTATAGCTGTGAAAGCGAAGCATCGCACTTTTGGTTATCAGTATTAAATGATTTAAAAGCAAGAGGAGTAAAGGATATTTTGATTGCCTGTGTTGATGGATTAAAGGGTTTTCCTGAGGCAATAAATGCTTGTTTTCCTGAGGCTGAAGTACAACTTTGTGTTATACATCAAATTCGTAATTCTTTAAGGTATGTAGCAAGTAAGAACCAAAAAGAATTTATGGCTGATTTAAAGACAATTTACAAAGCGGAAACAAAGGATTTAGCTGAATATAACTTGTTAAGATTGGATGAAAAATGGGGCAATAAATACCCAATGGTAATAAAATCTTGGCAACAAAATTGGGGAAATTTATCTACTTATTTTAAGTATTCTAGCGACATCAGGAGGCTAATTTATACGACTAATGTAGTGGAAGGATTCCATAGGCAGATACGAAAATATACCAAAACCAAGGGAGCTTTTACTTCAGAAAATGCTTTATTTAAGCTAGTTTTTTGTGCTATAAAACAGATAACTGCTAAATGGAGTCAGCCTCTGCAAAACTGGGCTTTGACTATATCACAACTCGATATTTTCTTCCCGGATAGACTAAATTTTAAACAGTGACTTTTTTACTATGACACAGTTAAAAAAATACTCTCACTCTATCGCCTGGAATTGGTCTATTATACCTTTTATAATCATCACGTTTTCTATATCTCTTTATTGCTGGTATATTATGCTTTTTTAAAAGTTGCCAAATAGTAGATGGTGATAAGTTAATATTATGGTTGCGTACTAGTGTAATATTTATGCTTCTGGCGTAAACTTATTACGCGGACCTAAAGTTCTTCTATATCTGCAGTAACCTTTAACTTACCTAGCTTATTTGGTCTTTGTGACTTATCTGTTAAACCTTCTAATCCTTGCGTTTTATACCTTGTGATCCAACGATATAGGGTTATAACCTAGGAATACCACAACGTCTTGCGGTTTTACTAATTGAACCTAATTGTTCATATGTTTGTATCCAAGTAGTACGAGCTTTAATTTTACGAAGTTTACTGATCATTGTTTTGTATTATGTGGATTTGATGGATAACTTTTCAAGTTACCCACAATTCCACATAATCTACTACATCCTCTCTTTTTTTAAAATTATTTTTTGTAGCGTTTCTATTGATACTTCACAATTTAAAAGAGTATTTTATGCAAATATGCTAATATTTGTAGGATTAATGCAACCAAGTATTCTAAAGATCAAATATTAACTTCAGAACTTTTAGTGGAAAATATAAATATTTTTAATGATGTTGATCCCTCTAATCCTCTTCATTCTTTTTTCATATACTACAAAATTTCCTATTGACTTTTAATTGAAAAATTATAATTCTTTTTAGTACAAGTTTTCCTTTCTATAATTTAACTTAAGATTTATAAAAGAATAAGTGCTGTACTCATTAATATATGCCAAAAATAAGTTTAAAATAATGTATTCCAATTTTTTTAAATTTTTATCTGAAGTACAAAGGATTAAATTTCCCACTATTATCTCTATTGCTATTGGTTATTTTGTTATAGGGTTATTACTTTTTAACTATTATGATCAAAAAATAACAAATACAAAATCTTTATTTTTAGATAACAATTATAAGTTAATATTAGAAACTAGTTTAAATAAACTTCAAACATTAACTTTTAAATTAAATACTAATTTAAAAACTTCTCATATCTCTTTAAATAATAATTATATTAAAATTTGTGAAAATGAAAAATGTATAAATTATAGGTTACATAAATTTCAATCATTATTAGAGCAATCTATACCTAACTTTAATAATTTCAAAATAGAACTAAATAACAGTTTACTTTATTCAAACTCTATTTCTGAAAATTACGAAATAGAGAAAATATATTATTTAAATCAAGATAATAAATTATTAATAAGTACTAGTATCGATAATAATTACTGGAAACAAGTAGTAAAAGACATAATGAAACCTTTTTGGTTTATGATCGCTTTCTTATCGTTTAGTTTTATTGTTCTATGCTATTTATACAGTGCTTTACTAAAGAAGTATGATAGAGAGTATAAAGGTAAATATGATATTGCAGTTAAAAATCATGAAACTGCGATTAAAAATTTTGAAAAACTATGGATGATAAAGCTTTGGGATCGTGATTTAAGTAAAACACAAGATGCTGAGATTAACTATTTGTTTAGGCAAGAAGCAGCTAAGGTAATGTTTTTAAGTGAAAATAATTTGCTTAATAAAAAGGATAACGTTATAAGTTTTAAAAAGCAGTATTTGCAAGAAAAATTACATTGCTCTATCGCTTTATATAATCCGCTTACTCAGGAAGAAGTTAATGTACAAAAGTTAACTAAAATTTTTATTGGTAGGTTTGAAAAAGAAGATGAGAATATTTCCTTTAGCATATTATGTCTTGAAAAACAAGTACACTTTTCTTCTATAGCAGCATTTTATCAAATTATATATAGTATAATAAGTTATCTCTTCTTTCTCCTCAAAAAGCAATTTTCTACCGGTAAACATAATATCAATTTAGTTATAACTAATATGGTAGGTAAGTTGGTGTTTAACTTTAGCTATAGCGGTGTACCTATAGAAAAGGAAAAAGACTTATTTCAAATATCAAACGAATTTGCAAGAACACATCCTAATCCTTTTATATTAAGTATAGAACAAGTATTTAAGCTACTAAAGTTACACGGTTTTAATTATAAAGTAGGTTATGATAAATCAAATATTATAGAAATAAGCGAGAAAACAATGAAAAAAAATAAAGTAGAAAAGTATAACGGAGATAATCTCATATATTTAGCTGACTGGGATAAACAAGAATAAAAAAATATAATGAATTATTTATAATTACCTCCCATAATAATAAGAAAATTAAGCTCTTTCTTGATTAGTTGATTAAAATTATTTGACATTAAATATAAAATGTATTAACAGCTAACTAATTAATTAATAATAATTTCAAGAGAAAGAAATGAGAAAATTTTTATTATTACTTCTAGTATTTATTACACCTCTCAATCTATTTGCCCAACCTAAAGCAAACAACATTGTTGCACCGGTAAGTTATTTTATTAACCATGTCCAGCAATTAAATCAAATTAAGACTAATTTAGATAAATATAGGCAAACAAGTATTGTGGGCATTAGCGGCATGGGTAAAACACAGCTTGCTAGAATGTATGCTTATGAAAATAAAGATGAGTATAATTTAATTTGGTTTATTGATTGTAATTTAAATATTAACGATGAATTTTTAAAACTTGCAAAAGCAATTAATAAAGCAGAAGAACAGCCTATAATATCTGAAGAAGCCTCAACTGTAAAAAAAGAATTAATCGAATATTTAGGACAAAATGATAAGTGGTTATTAGTATTTGATAATCTGAAAGCAGGTGAGAACAAAAAGATAGAAGAATTTATTAATTGGGAGCATAACGGTAATGTCATATTTTGTTCACAGGATAGCGAATTATTACCTTATATAGTAAAGGTTACACCTTTTAAAAGACAGGAAACCGTTGAACTTGCTAACGCTATTTTAGAAGAAAAGGATAATAGCTTAATAGAATTCCTTGTGCAGGAGTTTAAAGGCTATCCGGTATTAATAGTACAAGGAGCTCAAATATTAAATAATGTTCCTGGCTTAAAGAAAGAAGAATATAAAAATAAAATACAAAAATCTAATGACAAAATAAACTTAAATATATCGTTAGTAACCGAGCAATTAGAACTATCTGCCAAGCAGCTTCTAAATAAAATAGCTTTGTTAAATACGCAAAGCTTTTCAAAAGATCTACTTGATATTATTACCGATAACAAAAGCACTCTTGATGATGATATTTTCCAATTATCAAAATTTGCCTTAATAACAAATATAGACTCTAGTGAGGATAATCCTGTTTTTGAAATGCATGACGTTATTGCTTTGAAAATATTAGAACAAAATAGTGTAAATAATAGTAAATATTTAGAAGATTTAGTTACTAAGTTTTTAGAGGCTAAACCGAAAAGCTTATTAAAAGGTTTTATGTATAGAAACGCTAAAACTGTACCTGAGAATATTGAAATAATGCTAAAAAATGCTGATAAATATAATTTAAATTTATACAAATTGACGGAATTAAAATTACAACAATTAGTACAATGTGATAATTATTACGATTTAGATGGTGGAAAAAAATTGGTTAATTGGTTTGAGGATAATGATAACAAAGGAAAATATAAATTATGGTTAATGAATAGTGAGGAAAAGAGAGTATATGCCGGTTATTTAAATATGATAGGATGGTATTATAGCAAATCTGCTAATTATAAAAAAGCCATAGAATATTTTATTAAATCTAAAGAAGCATATAATGATATTAAAGGTTATGAAACATATAAAGTTAATGTAATTTATGGGTTAACACTTGCATATATTTCAGTAGGTAATGTGCAGGAAGCTCAAGAAAATATTAAAATTATTGAAAAAAAATTAGATGATAAATTAGTTGATAGTTCTGATCAAACAATATTGTTTCACTCTAAAGCAAGATTATTTTTAATAGAGGGAAAATATAATGAAGCGTTGGATCAAATTAATCAATCTATTCAAGCTGCTATTTTAAATGGATTATCTCCTGATGCGTTACTTCTTACAGGAGATTATTTGGTAAAAGTTGAAGCATTAAATACTTTGGAACATTATAAAGATTCTTTAACACAAATAGAGCAAGTATATAATATGCAAAAGCGTGTTAAAAAGGAAACAAACCAAATATTTGGCAGAATATATACCCAAAAAGCATGGGCTTTATTTGGTTTAGGTGAAAAAAACCAAGCTTTGGAATATATAAATAAGTCAATAGAAATTTTTAAAAATAATGATAAAAATTTTGCAGAAGGGCAAATGCCTATTGTAACTAACCCTAGGATAGCTCATGCATATGTTGTACAAGGGGATATATTAGCTGCTATGTATCAGCTTGAAAATGCTCTAGAAAGTTATATGAAAGCTCAAAGTATATATTTTAATTTATATAGAAAAAATCGTAAGAACGTTGCACAAGTAAGTGATTTAAATCTTAAAGGAGCAAAAGTTGCTTGCACGAACAAAGACACACTTATGTATAAAGCTTTTGGCGAGTCGCAAGTTATGGAATTCGGTTTAAAAAACCCTAATACAATTGAAATGTTTAAGTATTGTGACGCACATGATATGCATTTAACCAAGAGAAGAGCGTATATAGAAAGTAAAACTAATCAATAGAAAATTACTATAGTTAGTAAATCATAATAATATACTAAAATGCATTCTACATGTGGTTATCAATTAAATATTCTGCAAAATGTTTTTGAACTTCTAATGACTTACCTTTAAATGCACAGTCATAAACTTCTTGTACAATAGAACTAATTTTATGCATAGATAAACGTACATTTTTCTCTAAAATAATATTTGCAATAAGAGTTGTAACTTCAGCAAATAGCTTTATTTGATTAGGTTCTAAAATATCTAATTGAACTTCTTTTTCATCAGAAATTAAGGATTCTACTTTAACGTTTAAAGCTTTTGCAAGTTGTTGAATAGTTAAAATACCTGGATTTTTGGAATTACCGTTTAGTATGCTAGTAACAGTATTCCTGCTTAATCCCGTGGCTTTTTCAATATCCGTAGCACTTATCTTCCTTTGAGTCATAATCTTATTAATTTTAGTCTTTAAATTTGTCATAAAAATAAATAACCTGTTGACTTGTTTATATATAAACAATATATTTTATATATAAAGTAAAAATATAAACAAGCCTCTTTATATTTTTACAAAATAATAATAACCTTAACAGTGCAAACTTAACAAACTATAAAAAAACCGATAAATATTTCACCGACCAAAGTTAATATATTTACCGGTTTAATGTAATGTGGATAAGACATAGTACGATTTATGAACATATCAAAATGCTTTAAAAAAGGCAAGATTATAATTATACCAAAATATACCTTAGGTATAAGTATATTTTGTTTTAAAACAATACAATCTTCATTCAAGTACTCTACTAGCTTTATCCCATATAATATTACCTTATTATTTTGCATCATGCTTTTTAGTTAGTTTTTCTTCTAGATCATACCAAAAGTCTAGAGATTAACAGATCATGCTTTAGGTAACTTAGGCTCTTACTTAAGGCATACCTAAAGCACCAAAGAAATATAATATTAAGTAAATACACGGAGAATATTTTTATGAATTCATTAGAAACAAGAATATTAGGTTTTGGAAAAAATACAGATATAAATTTTCAAAACATTTTAAACCAAATAGAAGAAATAAAAAAACTAATAGGTGAGATTCCTCCAAATGCAAAGCTTATTAGAGAATATAATGATGAAGACGATGAAGATGATTTTGATGATGGAATATGGATAGAATTTCCTTTTACCGGAAAAAAATAAATTCGCATTTTTTTATTCTTTATCTAAGCTCTTTCTGAATGAATAACATAAAATTAACTAGAAATCATAAGTTTATTATGTATAGGTAATTTCTTAGAATATTTTGATTTATTATTATATATTTATACAGCTTCATTTTTAAATGAAATTTTTTTCTCAAAAACTAATTTTAAGCTTGTAGAAGTTTATCTAGCTATAGTAATTAGTTCGATATATTTAGTTAAACCTTTAGGTGTTTTATTGTCTAATAAAATAAAGGATAGATTAGGTATTAAATCATTTTATGATATCAGAACAATTGCTATAATTGCTTCATGTATGACGATTGTAATTTTACTTTCATACGATGAAATAGGAATAAAAGCAACTTTTAATAATAACAATATGCTATATTTTACAAGGTATATTTGGAATAGGACAAACTATAGAAGCAGAATTATTTTTATCAGAAATGATACCATTACCGTTTAGTAATAAAATTGTAGCATTAATGCTAATTTTCGGCATGTTTGGCGGTATATTTGTTTTAGCAATAATTTCTTTTGCAAATTATTTTCTTCCTGATTGGTGTGTAATTTTTTTGTTAGGAGCAATGATTGCTTTTATCGGAAGACCGGCAAGAATTAAATTAAGAGAAATACGAAACGTTTTAAATATGGTTTCTAAACAACGATTAGAAATTACGGAAATAGAAAAAAAAGTAAAACAATACGATAATTCCCAAGCAGTACATAATTTACTAAAAAATAATATAGTTAATAAGAAAACCTCTATAGCTTATTTTTTAATTGAATGGGCTACTCCATTATGGTTTTATATAATTTATATTTATAGCGGGAATATTCTAAAGAATCTATTTAGCTATACTTTTAAGCGAATAATATTTCATAATTTGATTATTAGTATAATTGAGTTTCTAGGTGTGGTAATAATTACTTGTTTAGCTAATAGGATAAAGCCTCTAAGATTATTGCAAATAAAGCTAATTATATTTAGCATTTTTATTCCAATTTTTTGTGTTGGATCAAATTATATTTCAACCCCTTACGAGCTAGCAGTTTTTCAAATATTTATTTGTTTATTAGCTCCTACATCGTTTCCTGCATTTGCTATATTTTACGGAAGCTTTTCGGTTTTTCAGCGTTATAAGCAAATTAATTTGATCTTTAATTTAGCTAGAACTTTAATGTATATAATTGCTTTTTTTGGTAGTATTATTGCGACTAATTATTGGAGCAGCCTAGGTTTATTACTAATTATTTTTCCGGTACTTTTAGGGTATAAATATGGACTTTATTATTTTAAGAGATTAGAAATAACAAATAATAATATATAAAATTTTTGACAAAAATTGACAAGCACCCTCGAATTCTTAAAATAAAGTATGTTTTGAAAAGGAGTAATTTGCTAAATTTAAGTTTAAATTATATATTTATAAATAGCAAAATGATTTATAATAACTACTTAATAATAAAAAAAGATTAGGTTTATGCAAGGTAATAAGTTACCTAGAATGAGGACTGGAACAGACGATTTTAAGACCTTATTGCTAAATAGCGATATATTTGTTGATAAGAGCTTAATGATCAATGAATTACTGGAGGATAGTGGAGAGGTAATTTTGATTACCAGACCAAGACGCTGGGGCAAAAGCCTAAATATGAGTATGCTTCAGAAGTTTTTTGAAATTGAAGCCGATGAGAATGGAGTCGTTTTATTTGAAGAGGATAAAGTAAATCATAAGCTTTTTATTGGCGGTGAGGTTGATTTAGGAATTAAAGGAAACAAAATATTAAAGCCTTTGAAAATTAGCAATGAAAAATATGCTATGGATCAACAAGGTCAATTTCCTGTAATACTACTTAATTTAAAAGATGTTAAAGGTAGTAGTTATCAAGAAATTGAGAAAGGAATAGAAAAACAGATAATAAACTTATTCATTAATCAGCGTTATTTAAAAAAGTATTATATCATAAACGATAATGATTTATTAGATAATGTACAAAAAAAACAGTTAGAGAGATATTTTAATGGAGAACTTACACTAGAAGATATAAAAGATGGTTTACGTTTTTTATGTGAGTTACTATTCAAGCACTTTAACCAAAAAGTGTATATTCTAATTGATGAATATGATACGCCAATTAATAGTGCTTATGTAGAATTTGGTAATAAACAAGAAGAGTTTAATAATGTATTAAAACTATTTCGTGGTATTCTTGGTAGCAGCCTAAAGAGTAATCCTTATTTAGAAAAAGGAGTTATAACAGGAATACTCCGTGTAGCTAAAGCTAATTTATTCTCAGATTTGAATAATGTTCGTGAATATACATTACTTGATAAGCCATTTTCTAAATTCTATGGTTTTACACAAAAAGAAGTTGATGAGCTATTGACAAAAGTCCCTACAAAGACAGAACCGGAAAAAATCAAGGATTGGTATAACGGTTATAATTTTGGCGGTGAAATAATCTATAATCCATGGTCAATAATGCTTTGCTTATCTAGCGAAGGAACACTTGATCATTATTGGCTAGATAGCGGTGGTACAGGGCTTATTGATAAAGTGTTATTGTCAGATGAAATACAGGAAGATTTACAGCAGTTATTAGAAGGAAAGGGAATAACTAAGAAATTATATAAGCAAATATCTTTTGAAGAAATAGAGAACGATAAAAATACATTTTATAGTTTATTAGTATTTGCAGGTTACTTAAATCCTATCTTAACAAATAATGATAATGAAGAACCTAGCTACCTTTTAACAATTCCGAATCGAGAAATAAGAGGAATTTATGTTGCAAGAGTAATAAAATGGGTATCTAGAAAATTAAATATTGATGTTAGCGATTATGATAGTTTCATCAATTTGTTAGTAGAAGGTAAAATAGACAATTTTAAGATAAGATTTCAAGAATATTTATTAAACTCAACTAGTTATCACGATCTAATCAATGAGAAAGATTATCATAATTTAATAGGCGGGATAATATCGCCTCTTGCGTCTAGGTACATGATAGAATCAAATAGGGAATCAGGTTATGGAAGATGTGATCATATATTAATATCTCGGTTTAACCTAGGGACTAATGCGATTATTATAGAATATAAAATAGCAAAAAAAGAGGAAGATTTGGAGTTGGTTGCAGAATCAGGGCTTGCTCAAATTAACAATCTACAATACGATACTAAAATAAAAGAACATAGCCATGTTCAGAAAGTTATCAAAATTGCTATGGCTTTTTGTGGTAAAGAAGTAGCTTTGCAATATCAAATTGATGGTGTATCTTTTAATTAGATAGAAGCTAACTTAGTCATTATGGCTTTCTATTAGTTTAGTATTTATTCTAATAGAATAAGAAGAATCTTGCCCAAGGTGTTTTTTTGCTAATTCTAAAGATCTGTGGTAGTGTTTAAAAAACTGTGTCAAACTGAAAAAAAGTATTTAGAATAAATAAAAAATACAGATAAAAAAAGGTTTGACAATGACAGAAGAAAGAAAATTAGAAAGGATAGAGCAGCAAGTAAAAGTGCTGCCATCGATACAAAACGGAGCATTAGAAGAAATAATAAAAGGTATATATCAAGGGAAGCCATTACTTGGGAATCAAGGTTTACTTACAAACTTGGTAAAAGATTTAACCAAAGTAGCATTACAAGGAGAGATGTCTGCTCATCTTCAGGAGAATAGCTTAGAAGAAGGCGGGAACAGGCGTAATGGAATAAGCAGTAAGAGAATTCGAAGCGGTAGCGGTTCATTTGATTTAGAAGTACCAAGGGATCGCAATTCGAGTTTTGAACCGCAAATCATTAAGAAGCGTCAAACAATATTAAACGAAGAATTAGATAATAAGATATTAGCCCTTTATGGTTTAGGCACAAGCTATGATGATATTACCGCTCATTTACAGGAAATATATGGAGTAGACGTATCAACAAGTACCATTGCAGCGATAACAGATAGGTTATTACCGCAAATAACCGAGTGGCGTAATAGACCGCTTGAATCTGTTTATCCAATATTATTTTTAGATGCAATGTTTTTTAAAGCAAGGCAGGACGGTAAGGTAAGTACTAAAGTGTTATATAATGTAATGGGTATAAACGAATTTGGACATAAGGATATATTGGGGTTTTATAGCTGTGAAAGCGAAGCATCGCACTTTTGGTTATCAGTATTAAATGATTTAAAAGCAAGAGGAGTAAAGGATATTTTGATTGCCTGTGTTGATGGATTAAAGGGTTTTCCTGAGGCAATAAATGCTTGTTTTCCTGAGGCTGAAGTACAACTTTGTGTTATACATCAAATTCGTAATTCTTTAAGGTATGTAGCAAGTAAGAACCAAAAAGAATTTATGGCTGATTTAAAGACAATTTACAAAGCGGAAACAAAGGATTTAGCTGAATATAACTTGTTAAGATTGGATGAAAAATGGGGCAATAAATACCCAATGGTAATAAAATCTTGGCAACAAAATTGGGGAAATTTATCTACTTATTTTAAGTATTCTAGCGACATCAGGAGGCTAATTTATACGACTAATGTAGTGGAAGGATTCCATAGGCAGATACGAAAATATACCAAAACCAAGGGAGCTTTTACTTCAGAAAATGCTTTATTTAAGCTAGTTTTTTGTGCTATAAAACAGATAACTGCTAAATGGAGTCAGCCTCTGCAAAACTGGGCTTTGACTATATCACAACTCGATATTTTCTTCCCGGATAGACTAAATTTTAAACAGTGACTTTTTTACTATGACACAGTTAAAAAAATACTCTCTGAATGGTATCCTAATAGTATCAAATCATAATTAATAGGCATTTTTAATTGCTTAAACTATCTTTTATGATATATTACTTGGTATGGAAAATACTGAATTATCATTACCAGAATTTATTGCATTTCTTCAGATGAGAGGAAAATATAGTTTTAGCCTTGATGAAATTCCAACTAAAGCTTATGCCTCTCGTAAATCACTATTGTCTATGGTTCAAAGACTTATAAAAGAACAAAGACTTTTTTCCCCATACAAAAGATTTTATACAATTGTTCCACTTGAGCATAAAGTGGCTGGATCAATTCCTGCCTTATGGTACAGCATAATTAACTAAGATATTGACATGTTATAACAAACAGCGTCAAAAAAATGTTCAAAATCTTTTGCGGTTTTTCTAATTTGGTTTTTTAATTTAAACCAATAATTCTCAATTGGGTTTAAATCAGGAGAATAAGTAGGTAAAAATAAAATACTACAACCTACAGATTCTATTAGCTCTTTGACCTTAGAATTTTTATGGAAATTAATATTATCCATCACAACTACTTGACCTTGCTTTAACTCTTTGATCAAAAAATCTTCAATATAAGCCTTAAAAATTAGAGTATCACAAGTCCCTTCAAAAACTACCGGCGCTATTATTTTGCCATTACAAAGCCCTGCTACCATACTCACTCTTGTTTTGTGTTGGTAAATTTTCTTGTCGTAACATCTTTTACCTTTTAGACTATAACCATATTCTAAGCACGCGTTATCTTCTATGCCGGATTCATCAATAAATACTAAATCTTCTTTAGAGCCTATCAGTAAATAAAAATTAAAGAATAAAGAGTAGAAAAATAGAAGAAGAAATGTTATATAAGGTAGCAAAAAAGCAAAAGAACTATGAGCTATCCAAGTGAATTACGGGATGAAGAGTGGGAAATAATAAAAGAATATTTTGCCTATAAGAAGAAAGGCAGGAAAATAAAAATAGATAGAAGATCAATAGTAAATGCAATATTTTATCAGAGCCGTACAGGGTGTCAGTGGCAATATTTACCAAAAGAATATCCAAATTATAAAATAGTTAATGAATATTATAATAAATGGAATCGTAGAGGATTATGGCAAAAGATAAATGAAGAACTGGTTTCAAGATGCCTAGAATCAATGGGGAAAAAAAGCAAATCCGAGAATTGGAATAATTGATTCGCAATCAATTAAGAATACGCAAAGAAGTGAAGTAAAAGGGTATGATGCCGGTAAAAAGATAAAAGGAATAAAGCGTCATATAGTAACAGATGCAAATGGTTTATTACTAGCTGTTAATGTACATTCAGCAAGTATACAAGATAGGGACGGTGCTAAAGAAAGCTTGCTTGTAGCAAAGAATAAATATCCATCAATTGAAAGATTTTTTGCAGATGGAGGCTATAGTGGTAATTTACAAAATTGGTGTTTTTTGAATACAAAATCATTGTTATCTGTAGTAAAGAGAAAATCAGAAAAATTTGAAATCTTACCGATTAGATGGATAGTAGAGCGTACTTTTGGTTGGTTAAATAATTTCAGAAGGTTAAGTAAACATTACGAACATACTGTCAAATCTGCTACTAATCAGATTTATATTGCTATGATTCGGTTAATGCTTAATAAGTGAGCGTTCACGCCAATTTTAGTAAATGGCAGAAAGGGTTAATGCCTTGGAGTTTAGAAGTAGCATAAAGTGACTTAATCCTTTCTAAGAATCTGTCGCCCCTTAGTGACCATGTAAAAAAAGAATTCTTTCGATATTTAACAAAATGCTTTATCTGTCGTTCTGCCAAGTTATTAGTTAGCTCTATTTGTGAATCATCTAAAAAGAGCCATATCATATCGAATGATTTTAGTATATTATTTGCTACTCTTTGGGCTTGTAAGTATTCAGTATTAGCGACATCTTGCAAGTAATACAGCATAATCTTTTTAATTTTCTGCATTACTGTTAAATATCGAGGTTTATCTAACTTATTTTCTTTATGTAAATTATAAAGCCTAAATATCGTATCAGTTACGCAAAGAAGGTCTGAACCAATTTTAGCAAGAGAGGCATTGTGACTATGAGCGAATCTTTTAAAATCTCTACGCAAATGAGCTAAACATATTTGACGATTGCTGCTGTCAAACATATTATAAGCCGCATATCTATCGCTTATTATTTTCCCTTCATATTCAGGTAAAAAACTTTCTAATATCTTTTGTCCTCTTGAATTAGCTAGCTTAAATACCGTAAAAGCTTTGTTCGTAGCTACCCAGCACCAATGTTTACTACCTTTATTACTAGAACTTGTCTCGTCTAAATGAAGGTAACTGCTTTCTTCAATTTTATTCAATAATTCATTATATTTATCTTCTAACTTAACTGATATTCTGTTCTCCGTATTTGAGATCAAGCCAAGACTAATATCAAGGTTAAATATTTGGTTTAATATTGATTGTACTTCTCTCTTACTATTATTAAAGAATCCACTTAAAGAACTAATTATACTTTCAGCGTTCTTCCCTAATAATCGGTAATTATCTAGTTTTGCTTTATATCTTCTATTACATAAAGAGCATACTTTCCTATACAACCTATATTCCGTAACAACAGGTTTGATAACAGGAATTTCTATTTTTTGATGGGTTCTATATTTTTCTTCTAATAACAATGAACCACCGCACTTACAAATCTCTTCATCGGGCATAATATCAACATTGATATCTGACGTTTTTATTTGATAAGCGTTATATTTATGACCTGCTTGTCCCCCGGGATTTTTATCACTCTTTGGTCTAGTCTTCTTCTCTATCCGGTATATATCTTTAGAGCTAGGAAGACCAGAGTTGCTAGAATTCTTATTTAGCCTATCTTCCAACTCTATTAGCTTAATCTTTAATTCTTTATTTTCTTGTAAAAGCCGTTGATTGGTTACTTCTAGTAATTCTACTAGCTTTTCTAACTCTATAATTCGATCGGATAGAACATTATTCATTGATGCTGCTACTTATTCTTGTCCTATCTATTTCTATACAATTCTATAACCTTTTTCAACTTTTATTTTTATTTATTTATATCCGTGAACGCTCACCTTAATAAACTGATTTGTTAACACTTATTTACTGATAGCCTCTAAGGGGCGACAGATTCTTAGAAAGGATTAAGTCACTTTATGCTACTTCTAAACTCCAAGGCATTAACCCTTTCTGCCATTTACTAAAATTGGCGTGAACGCTCACAAACAAGTTTAGTATAAAAATATGTTTATACTTGATTGCCGCGTCGGCATAAATGCCTCCTCGCAATGACGATTCTGGTAGCCATGCAACAAAGCCCTATGAAGCAGCAGCGGGGGAGAGAATTGTAGCTAAAAAATCTTTATGTTTTTTTAATTCTTCTTTAGTGGGTGCAACTATTTTAGTACGGTTTACCGAATGACTTAGTGGACTCACTGTTAACCTATTTGTTATAGATATCTCTTTAGTGAGATTAAAGGCGGCTTGCCTGCCTCCCGTTAATTCGACATATACCTCGGCAAGTAAAGCTGCATCTTTCAAAGCACCGTGTAATTGACGAGAAGAATTATCAACTTTAAATCTCTTACACAAGGCATCAAGGCTAGCACCTTTTCCCGGGAACATGTTTCTTGCCATAATGAGGGTATCGATAGCACTTGAAAGCTCTAAGGGCTTAACTGTAGATTTTTTGAGAAAAGATAATTCGTGATTAATAAATTTTATATCAAAAGGCGCATTATGAATGACAAGTTTGCTATCTGCAATAAATTCTAAAAAATCATCGGCAATATCTCGAAAAATCGGTTTATCTTTAAGAAATTCTCCGGAGATACCGTGTATCCTATATGCTTCCGTCGGCATGTTACGTTCAGGATTGATGTAAAAATGAAAATGCTTGCCGGTTAATACTTTATTGATCATTTCGATAGCGCCGATTTCTACGATCCGGTGACCGTCTCGCGGCTCTAAGCCTGTAGTTTCGGTATCTAAAATTACTTCTCTTACTTGTGACACTCTAATTTCTTTATTAATTGCATTATTTGTTTTTCTAACTTTAACATATCACAGTCACTATTTATAGCAAAATCTGCTCTTGTTATTTTATCTTCCTGAGATAATTGGATTTTTTCTATTTTTTTATAAATTTGCGGATCAAATGACGGGCGACCGATTGCGCGCTTTATTCTTGTTTCTTCCGAGCAAAATATTGTTACTACGAAATCGAAATATATTTTAAAATTGGCTTCAAAAAGTAGAGGGATTTCTGCAAAAATAAATTCAGCAATTTTATTTTGTTGTTTAAAAAAGATTAATTCTTTTATTAAAAGCGGATAAATAAAATCCTGTAATTTTTGTCGGGCCTTATCGTCATTATAAATTAATGTACTAATTTCTGTTCGATCAAATATTTTTAAACTAGGCAATAAGTTTAAAATTTGGTTTTGTATTTCTATGTTTTTATACAAATTTTTTACACATTCATCGGCGGAAAAAGTTTTATACCCCTTACTTGCTAAGTAATCTACAACAAATGTTTTTCCCGATGCGTAACTACCCGTGATGCCTATTGCTAACATTTTGCCTTAATTATAAAAATTTTATGTTTATTAGCAAGTTTTACAGTAAGCTCCTGATCAATAATAATGACCGTATCTTCGATTGCTATACCGTTATAATTATATTTAGCAAGATTTAGTATAGTATCAGGACCGATAGTCGGGATATCCATTCTATTATCCTGTCCGAGCTTCATAATTTTAACTAGTACGCCTCCTTTAGTTTTTTTGCGTAAAGAGGCGCATCTAATTATTAAATTATCCGTTCCTTCTGCTGCCTCAATACCAAGCACATAACCATCTTCCATTATAACCGACTGACCGACATCCATGTCACTTAAACTTTCCAGCACTTTTATACCGAGTTCGATATCAATCATATCGGAAGCAGAAGGATACAAAGTTGTTATAACATCGCTTCCAAAATCATGATTTTTAAATATTTCATTACTAGCAATTATCTTAAAACCTCTTTCCTCAAAAAAATTAGCAATTATACGTAAAACGTTATCATCTCCTAAAAATTTCTGTTTTAATATTCTAGCAAGTAATACGCTACCGGTTCTATCTACTCCTACAGACCGTATATTAGGTCGATTAATACCGCCGGCAAAAATTAAATTTTGTACGTTACTCTGCCGGAAATATTCAATTACTGCACCAGCCATACCGATTTTAAAAGTCTTATATTTAAAATTTTCGATTAATTTTAAGTTAGCTTCACCCTCTAATGCTGCTATATAACAATCGCCGCCTTGTTTTGTGTAGCTATCAGCTATTGAAAAAGGTAACAAACCTTTGCCGGCTATAATTCCGATTCTTGGGAGCATAAAATGTTTTTATTATTAATGTATGTGTTATACCAATTCCCAAATTAAACTGTACGGAAGTAATTTGATTGGCGAGTACCCGCAGCCTATAACTTAATAGGTGAGGACGCGAGTCGAATTCAAAATTACTTCCGTACATTTAATTTCGGACATTGGTATAAAGTATAAAAGTATTTTAAACATAAATCTAGGATTCTTAAAAGTAAACTTTACATTTTATTAAAATTAAGGCATAATAGTAGGGCTAGTAATAGCTATAGTAATAAACGTAATTTAGAATAGAAGTTGCGGACCCGGGGGCGGTACCCGGCGCTTCCACCAGAAATAATATATAATGCAAATACTGCTTGTATTTTAAAAATTGGGAAGTGTCACCTAGTGACTTGACTAGCTTTGTTGCATGGCTCGAATTTTTGCAAAGCAAGCCGGTGTCATACCGTGGCTTGACCCACTACTGTACGAACGTTGAAAAAAGGCTGTGTCATGCCGTGACTTGATCACGGCATCCAGGAAAATAAAGCCATATTAGACTTATTTTAGAGTCTTTTTATGATATTATAAGCTGGATTCCGTGGTCGTAGCCACGGAATGACAGAATTTTTACCTCTTTATTTAAACGTTCGTACACTAGAGGGCTTGACCACGGTATCCAGTCTTTTTACTAAGATTTTTCTGGATGCCGTGGTCAAGCCACGGCATGACATCGTACTTGTAATAACCATAATACGGTAAATTATGATCCATGCAACAACGCAGGTACAAGCCATAGTATGACAACTCACCATTTATAAGTAGTATATTTATGGGGGCGAAATAGGATCGACGTACTTAATAAAAAAATTGCTTTTACTCGGGATGATTCCGCCGGGCTTTTGCCGTTTGGGTCAAACAAAAGAAACGCAAATAATAATCAACGTTTCGCAAGTAGCCCAGCTTTAGCTGTAGCTTAAACTTGCGCGGTTTGGGGTTTTACCGGGCAACAGAAAAAGCCCCATATACCGACAGTTATAGTAGTTATATAGGAGAGAAGAAAACCGTCATTGCGAGAAAGCATTGTTGCATGGCTCGAATTTTTGCAAAGTGTTCCGGTGTCATGTCGTGGCTTGACCACGGCATCCAGTCTTTTTATTAAGATTTTTCTGGATACCGTGGTCAAGCCCACTACTGTACGAACGTTTAAATAAAGAGGTAAAAATTCTGTCATTCCGTGGCTACGACCACTTCAGTCCAGCTTATAATATCATAAAAAGATTCTAAAATAAGTCTAATATGGCTTTATTTTCCTGGATGCCGTGATCAAGTCACGGCATGACACAACCTTTTTTCAACGTTCGTACAGTAGTGGGTCAAGCCACGGTATGACACCGTACTTATAATAACCATAATTAATACGGTAAATTATTAGCCATGCAACAACGCCTTGCCTAGGCGGGAATGACCTCAAAAATCCGATCCATGCGGGCAACATCTTCTTGCAGTATACTTAGCTAATTTAAATTCTTAATTTAAAATATGAATATTAAATATCAAAAATTTCTTAATGAATCTATGTTAGAATTCGTAAAAAAAATTCTTACAAGAATTCAAAGCGAAAATTTATATTGGGATCAACTAATATATATCTCATATAGAACCGATAACCCGTTAGTAGTATTGCCGCTTAAAGTGAAACAACTCTATCCGAAAGAAATAACGATAGTTTTGCAACATCAATTTGAAAATTTGCTAGTAAAAGATGAAGGATTTTCTTTAACGGTTAGTTTTGACGGAATAAAAGAGGCAATTTATATACCGTTTAATTCACTTATTAGCTTTGTTGATTCTAGTAATAATTATAGTTTAACATTTAATCAGCAGCTAAATTCATATAATAATTCTCAAAACGAAATATTAAAAATAAAAAAACAACTTTTAGAAGAAAGAAATAAAGATGATGACGAAACTAATTTATCACCGAATGTAATAATTTTAGATAAATTTCGGAATTCTTCAAAAGCTAAGCCCTCTAAGCCAAAGTAACTAAACCTTTAGTAAATGACAAAAGATAAATCACACGTAATTATCTACACCGATGGCGCTTGCTCAGGCAATCCCGGTCCCGGAGGATGGGGAGCTTTACTACAATTTAACGGTCTTAATAAAGAAATAACCGGTTATGAGTTACATACAACTAATAATCGCATGGAGATGAAAGCCGCAATTGAAGCATTAAAGTCGTTGAAAAAATCGTGTTTTGTTGAAATCCATACCGATAGTAAATACCTCCAGCAGGGAATTACCGAATGGATTTATAAATGGATAAAAAATAACTGGTACAAAAACAACAATGAACTAGTTAAAAATGCCGATTTATGGCAAAATTTATACGCCGAACTCGATAAGCATACTATTATCTGGAAATGGGTAAAAGGACATGCCGATAATCAAGGTAATATTATCGCCGATAAACTAGCCGTGAAAGGAAAAGAACTAGCTATAAAGATGCTCAAATGCTCAAAATGAATAGTTCAAGGATGAATAGTTTTTTTATCTCTTTTTTTTATAAAAAAGTTGGAGAAGATGCGCTTTTTAATAAATATTATGAAAGCAAAAAGCCTAATTATCTAGGGCGTAATAAAAGATTTATTGTTTATAAAGGAGAAAGTGAACCTGCAAAAATTCCTCCCATGTGGCATGCTTGGCTACATCATATGATTAATGAAGTGCCGCATATTAATAACTTTCCATGGCAAAAAAATCATATACTTAATACTGCCGCTGAGGATAAAATAGTAAATTCTAGCTATAATAGATGGAAACCATAGTAAATTTTTAAATACAAAATAACGAATTAAAACAATGAAACAAAATATTATAGAAACTATGGTCGGTTTTACGGTACTAATTATTGCAGTATTATTTTTAACTTTTGCTTATAAAACCGGCAGTTCTTTAAATAACTCTAACGGATATCAAGTAACCGCTAGCTTTCAAAGCGTCGAGGGGATAGTTATGGGAAGCGACGTAATGGTCGCCGGTATAAAAATAGGTGTGGTAAAAGAAATTACCTTAGACCCGAATAATTTTTTTGCTCTAGTATATTTAAGTATAAATGATGATATAAAATTGCCTAAAGATTCAAGAGCATCGGTGGTTACTAGCGGATTACTCGGCGGGAAATATATTTCTATCACTCCCGGTAGCGAAGACGAAAACCTTGCCGCCAATGATCAAATAAAATATACTCAGCCGGCCATTAATGTGGAATCATTAATTAATAAGTTAGTATCTTCATTTGGTAACAAATAATTTTTATACAGCTAAATTCAGAAAGTTTGGGCGTTGTTGCATGGGTCGAAATCCTTATAAAAACCGTCATTGGGCGTTGTTGCATGGCTCGATAAAAGCAGCAGTATGTCATTCTAGCTAAAGGCCATAACTGTCCGAAGTTAAAAAAATTAAGGTTAAAAATAGTATTTTTGAGCATCAATATTAAGAATTTTTACTATATATAGCCATTAAATACAGTAAAAATCTATATTTCTTTCTACTTCTTTATGTAACTTCGGACAGTTATGGCTAAAGGCTAGAATCCAGGCTTTCTAGCTTTGTCATGCTGAACTTGTTTCAGCATCTTTTTTTAGTAGATCCTGAAATAAATTCAGGATGACTTTTTTGTTTTTTCTAGATTCCCGCCTGCGCGGGAATGACATACGGCACTTTTTTAGAGCCATGCAACAACGCCGCAAATAGTACATAAGTACAATCAAGACTCGCGAAATTTTATATATAGACTTAATAAGCTTTGCTATACATTACACACTCACTTAATTTGACGATGCTCATAAAAAAAGTGAGAAAAATTATTTTTCTCACTTTTTATTTTTGCTATTTTAAAATTAAGTTTAGAACTCTAAACTTAATTAATTTTTACTTTTTAAAGCTTTCAACCCTTCTTCTAAACCCTCTTTGAAAAGCGGAAAATTTACTTGCTTACCTTCCGCCGTCATTACTCCAACGAAGTTATTATCATTTGACAAAATAGTTTTCAAATCACTTTGAGAAATCGAGGCTACAGCCTGACAGTTACCTAAGGTACAATTAACGTATTTACCGGATGCTATTAATTGTGTTCCGCTAATAATTGAAGTACCGGGAGCGATTAGAATATTTGTAGGTAACGTTTCAATTATTTTTACTTCTTTTTCTTGACCGAAATTACCGACTTGATACAGAGCTAAAACTTCTTGCTCTTTACCTTTAACAGTATTATTAATCTGCTGTGATAAAAAACAAGCTTGCTTTTTCTTATCGTCAACAGTACAATTCAAAGACCAATTACCAAATTTTTTCTTTTCTTCTTTAGAAGTTGCATCAACTTTTCCCGGTTGACCGAAAAGGAAACCTCCACCTATGAATAGAAGCCCCGCGAAAACAAATAAAGTTTTTTTTAAATAACTTTTCATATAGCTAAACCTAAACACTAAAATTTTTTATATTAATGGTGGGCGATGACAGACTCGAACTGCCGACACTCTCGGTGTAAACGAGATACTCTACCAACTGAGCTAATCGCCCACATTCTGCAAGCAAAATATGCACTAATTTTGGAAAATAATCAAGCTAAATTTTGAGAATTAAATTTTCAACAACTTAATAAATGAGCTAAATAAATAAATTCTTAAATTAAAGAATAATCGACAACAATATAAACAAAAAAATAAGTAATAATTTATTTTTTTAAAATTTTATTAGCTTTAATTTAGCTAATAAATACTTAAAAAAAAGCAATTAGGAGATTATACTTCTTCTTTAGCCATTTGTTTAATTCTTTGAGATAATTGACTAATTTTTCGTGAGGCGGTATTCAATTTAATAATATTTTTCTTCACCCCTTTCATTATTTTAGATTGGGCTGTAATCAAAGCAAGATTAGCATTATCTTTTGATCCATTATTAATTTCGTGCAAAACTTTTTTAATATAAGTCTTTATTGCACTTGATCTTTTTTTATTAACCAACGTTTTTTTTATGGTTTGCCTTGCAGCTTTTTTTGCTGAAGAATGATTAGCCATTATTTTCCCTTATACAGATTTATTACTTATTTTTAATATCTTTTTGAGTATCAATATTATGATTTGTGCTGCCTTTAGCATTCACATCCCTATCAACAAATTCAATATACGCTAGAGGAGCTAAATCACCGTAACGAAAACCGGCTTTTATTATTCTAGTATAGCCACCGGGTCTATTACTATATCTTTTTCCCAAGACATTAATTAGCTTTTCTACCGCGACCTTATCTTTTATCTTAGCTAATACACTTCTTCTGGTTGCTAAATTAGTATTTCTAGCCTTAGTTACTAAAGCTTCCACATAAGGTCTTAATTCCTTAGCTTTCGGCAGCGTTGTTTGTATTTGCTCATGCATAACAAGCGCTACAGCCATATTAGCAAACATTGCTTGCCTATGGCTACTAGTTCTATTAAGCTTTCTACCTTTAATTTTATGTCGCATCTTTTTTATATATCCTTAAATTAATAGAAATCTTCGTAACGCTTAGATAATTCTTGTATATTTTCCGGTGGCCAGTCAGGCAAATCCATACCGAATTTTAAACTGAATTTTGCTAATATCTCTTTAATTTCATTTAAAGATTTTCTGCCAAAATTTGGAGTTCTTAGCATTTCAGCTTCAGTTTTTTTAACAAGATCCCCAAGATAAACTATATTTTCATTCCTTAAACAATTCGCAGATCGAACAGATAACTCCAATTCATCAACTTTTTTAAGTAAATAAGGAGAGAAAGGCAAGGATTCTGTTTTATCTTGCTTATCTTCCTCTTGTTCTTCAAAAGAAATAAACGGTTGTAATTGTTCTTGTAAAATACGGGCAGCTAAACCGATAGCCATTTCCGGAGAGACATCTCCGTTAGTTTCCACCATCATAATTAATTTATCATAATCGGTAACCTGACCAACCCTAGTATTTTCAACCTTATAGGTAACTCTTTTTACCGGACTAAATAAAGCATCTATAGCAATTTCCCCGATAGGTAAGTTATTTTCACTATTACTTGTACTAGGCACGTATCCTTTTCCTATTCTACAAGTTAACTCCATTTCAAGCTGCTTACCTTTAGCCAAGTTACAAATTACATGTTCCGGATTTAATATCTCTACATCATGACCGGTTTCGATCATTCCGGCAGTTACTACACAAGGTCCTGAAGCTTTTAACTTAACAATTTTTTTATCTGCAACATGCATTTTTATTGCTATAGATTTAATATTTAAAACTATTTCAACTAAGTCTTCTTTTATCCCGGGAACAGAAGAAAATTCATGCACTACTCCGGGAATTTTTATAGACGTTACGGCTGCTCCTTGTAGAGAAGAAAGTAAAACCCTTCTCATAGCATTACCTAATGTTAAACCAAAGCTTCTTTCTAATGGTTCGACTATAATTTTTGCGATATTGTCAGTTTCAGGAGAGCTTTGATAAGCTACCTTATGCGGCTTTATTAAAGAGTTCCAATTTTTACTTAGCGATAACATTCTATACCTATATCTATGTCTTCCTTATACTCTTCTTCTTTTTGGCGCCCTTACTCCATTATGTGCAATGGCTGAAACATCTAGAATTGATGTAATTACAAAATTTTGTCCAAATACTGCACGCATCGCTGATTCACGTTGAGCGCCAGGTCCTTGAATTCTAATAGAAACAGTTTTAAGCCCGTATTCTTTTGCTTCTTCGGAAGCTTTATCTGCAGTTATCTGAGCGGCGTAAGGAGTCGCTTTTCTAGCACCTTTAAATCCGTTTCTTCCTGCGGATGATGAAGATATCGCATTACCTTGGACATCGGTAAACGTAATGATAGTATTATTAAATGTTGCTTGTATATGCACAACACCAAGGGTAATAGTCTTCTTTTTTTTCTTAACTTTAGTTTGACTCATCTTTATACTCTACTCTATTATTTTACGGCTTTTTTCTTACCGGCAATCGCCACAGCTTTTCCTTTTCTCGTACGAGCATTAGAATGAGTATTTTGCCCCCGAACCGGCAATTTGCGTATATGCCTAAGCCCTTGAAAACACCTTATATCTTTTTTCTTTTTAATGTTAAGGTTAACCTCTCGTCTTAAATCACCTTCAACTTTATATTCTTTTTCAATAACATTACGTAAACTAATAAGTTCCTGATCATTAAGATCTTTAACTTTTTTACTTTCCGGTATCTTTGTTTTATCACAAATTTCCTTGGCAATAGTATTTCCAAGACCGTAAATATACGTTAAACTTATCACTAAACGCTTATTATCGGGAATGTTAACGCTCGCAATTCTTGCCACAAATAATCTCCAAAATTTCACTAACAACTAAAAAAATAATATAAAAATCTTTTATAAAGTCAATTTATTTTTAGTATTTTATATAAATCACTTTCTATTTCTTCTTCTTTTTTACTTGCATTTATCGTATAAAACTCACAATTATCTTTATAATAATTTACTAAGGGAGAAGTTTCAATTTTATACTCTTCTATTCTTTTTTTTATAATTTCTTCACTATCATCTTTCCTATAAACAAACACGCTTGAGCCACAAGCATCGCAAATATTTTCAACTTTAGGTTTTAAGAAATAATTATTATATATCTTGCCGCAATTTTCGCAATTATATCTACCTAAAATTCTTTTAATTAATATTTCATCGGAAATATCAAAGTAAATAATTTTTATTTTTTGATTGCTAATAGTTTTAAAAAATTCAGCTTGTTCTAGATTACGAGGATATCCATCTAATATATAACCGTTTTTATATTTATCCGACGATAAAAATTTCTCAACTATTCCATTTACTATTTTATTAGGAATAAGTTTTCCTTGCTTTATATAATTATTAATTAACCTACTCTCCTCACTTGAGGACATAATAATTGTTCTAAATATATCGCCGACAGACACATGAGGTAAATGACTTTTTTCAGCTAACTTTTTCCCCTGAGTTCCTTTTCCGGCTCCAGGCGGACCTATAAGAACTATTATCACTTCTAACTCATTTTTAATTTTTTAATTTTACCTTTTTCATTAACCCTTCGTATCTACTACTAAATAAGTAAGTTTGAATTTGGGTGAATGTATCAAGCACTACATTAACTACAATTAAAAAACTTGTCCCTCCCAAAGAAAGTGATACAACATATTTATTCATTAATAATTCAGGAATCACACATATTAAACTTAAATATATCCCCCCTATAACCGTAAGCCTAGTAAGTATATAATCAAAATATTCTGCCGTGTTTTTTCCGGGTCTTTTACCCGGAAGATAAGCACCGTATTTTCTTAAATTATTGGCTGTTTCTTCAGAGTTAAATACTATTGCCGTATAAAAAAAACTAAAAAACATTATTAAAGCGACATACAACAAAATGTAGATAGGCTTTCCGTGACCCAAATAATATGTCAATCTCCCCATAATTTCTGAATTATTAGTAGAGAAATTTGCAAGTGTCGCAGGAAATAATAAAATTGAACTAGCAAATATCGGCGGGATTACACCTGCCGTATTAAGTTTAAGCGGCATATGAGTTGCTTCCCCGCCGTAAATCTTATTTCCTACTTGCCGTTTAGGATATTGCACTAATAATTTTCTTTGAGCCTTCTCGAAAAAAATTATTATAGCTATTAAAATGACTACCCCTACGCAAACAGTTATCCCCACTAACGGCGATAAAGCTCCTTTACGAGATAATTCAAACATACTAATAATAGCACTAGGCACGCCTGAAACTATACCTATAAATATAATTAAAGAAGTGCCGTTTCCTATCCCACGAAGCGTAATTTGTTCACCAAGCCACATTAAAAACATTGTCCCGACAGCTAAGGTAATTACTGTGGTAACCTTGAAGAAAAGACCGGGGATAATCACTACCGGTCCGGTATTTGTTACTATCGATTCCAAACTTATAGCCACCCCATAAGCTTGAAAAGACGCTAGCAAAACTGTTAAATATCTTGATAACTGATTAACTTTTCTTTTTCCGGCTTCACCTTCCTTTTTTAAATTTTCCAAAGGTTTATAAGCTACCGACATTAATTGAATAATAATTGACGCAGTTATATAAGGCATAACCGCTAAAGCAAAAATAGACATCCTGCCTAAAGAACCGCCTGACAACATATTAAACATGCCGAGTATACCGGATTGATTCTGCTCGGCAACACTATTTAAAGCAACCGAATCAATACCCGCTATAGGTATAAATGATCCAAACCTACATATTATAAGAACTAAAATAGTAAAAATAATACGATTAATAAGATCATTGCCGGTCTTTTTGGAAGAATGTAAATTCATAAGTTACAATATTTGCCCACCGGTTTTTTCAATCAATTCTTTGGTTTTAGAAGAATAAGCATCTAACTTAAATGATAAAGGGACGGCAAAACCATCAGTACTAACCGATAATAATTTAACTAATAAGTTACTATTTTTAATTAACCCGACCTCTACCAATTTTTCTTTAGTAATTATTTCAGCCCCATTTAAACGCCCGGCCAATAATAGAGCTTCGATATCATAAATATTTACAACATTATATTTTTTAGGAGATAAAGAATTAAATCCTCTTTTCGGCAATCTTTTTATTATAGGTGTCTGACCGCCTTCAAAACCTTTTATTGCCACTCCAGACCTAGATTTTTGTCCTTTTACACCTCTGCCGCAAGTTTTACCTTTTCCGCTTCCAATGCCTCGTCCGACTCTTTTTCTATTTTTTTTAGAACCAAAATTATTATATAATTCGTTTAATTTCATTTTGAAACTCTACTTGATATTTTCTATTTTTAACAAATGCTCAACTTTTTTAAGCATACCTTTAATTGAATTAGTAGCATCGAGAATAACAACTCTACCGATTTTATTTAGACCGAGTCCAATTAACGTTTGCTTCTGATCATATTTACGACCTATGCTACTTTTAACTTGAGTAACCTTTAATTGTATATCAGCTAATTTTTTTTCTTTTTTATTACTCATAGTTCCTTAATACACCTCAAGCTTTTAAAAAACCTAAAATATTATTTAATATTATTATTTATAATGCGATATTATTCACTAACTTGAAGATCAGTAGCTTTGACCGATACTTCATTTATTTTTTTGTCTCTTCGTAATCCAATAGTTTTTGGCGAAGAAAGTTTACTTAATGCATCAAATGTTGCCGCAATCATTGCGTATACATTACTAGAACCTAATGATTTAGCAACAATATCATGAACTCCTAAAGAGTCAAATATTGCTCTCATAGCACCGCCTGCAATAACTCCGGTACCTGCTTTAGCTCTTCTTAAAATTACTTTAGCGGCTCCACTTTTTCCCACAACATCGTGGTGAATTGTTCTATTTTGATAAAGAGGAATCTTAGTCAATTTTTTCCTAGCTTCTTGAGTCGCTTTTCCTCTTGCTTCAGTCACTTCTTTTGCTTTACCGTGACCATAGCCTACTTTACCTGCTCGATCTCCTGCAACTACACATGCAGCAAAAGAAAATCTTCGTCCGCCTTTAACTACTTTAGTAACTCTATTTATATCAACTACAGTTTCGCTTAAAGCTTCTTCGTTTTTTTTACCTTTAGACATTTATAATAACCTTAATCTAAAATCTTAATTTTTTCCGTGCCGCATCAGCGAGAGCTTTGATAACACCGTGGTATTTATACCCCCCTCTATCAAATACGACTTCCTCTATTCCTTTCAAAATAGCTTTTTCAGCTATTAATTCACCAATTTTAACGGCATTGTCTACATTACAATTAGACTTTTTTAATTTTTTAATTTTTTCGTCTAAAGTTGAAGCCGAAGCAATAGTTATCGCTTTTGAATCATCAATTAACTGAGCATATATATGTCTTCCGGATTTAAAAATAGATAATCTATGTCTATTAGATAGCTTGGCTATCTTATATCTTACTCTACTTTGTCTTCTTTCAAACTTAAGTTTCGCGCTATGCATATTTAACTCTTAAATTTTAATTTTTCTTGCCTTCTTTCCGTGGTATATACTGACCTTTAAATTTAATTCCTTTACCTTTATAAGGTTCAGGCGGTCTTTGCTTTATAATAATTGATGCAAACTGACCTAATTTTTCTTTATCCGTCCCTTCCAAAATAATCACATTTTGTTTAGGAACATCAACTTTAATATCTTTAGGTATTTCAATTTTTGTGTTATGGCTTTTGGCAAGCATTAAATTTAAATATTCTCCCTTTACCATAGCCCTATAACCGACGCCGTTAATTTCAAGCTCTAATTTAAAGCCTTCCTTTACCCCTTTAACCATGCTAGATATTATACTTCTTGCGGTACCCCACATAGAACGGGCATTTTTATTTTGAGCTAACGGTTTTACTAAAATTTTATTATCTTCTAATAAAATTTCTATACTGCCTTTAAAAGCTTTTGATAATTTACCTTTAGGTCCGGATATATTTACTTCTAAACCGTTTAAGCCAATTTTTACCCCTTCCGGTATAATAATCGGTAACTTCCCAACACGTGACATTTTTTTACCTTAAAACACTTTACAAATTACTTCACCGCCGACATTTTGAATATGAGCTTCTCTATCCGACATTATTCCATGAGAAGTAGAAAGAATATAAATTCCCATATTATTATAATATCCTTTCAAATCTTTGATTGCTGAATATACTCTTCTTCCTGGCGTTGAAACCTTATGAACTTCACGTATAGAGGCCTCGCCTTTGATAGAATATTTTAAATCTACCTCGACATGACTAATATTATTTTCTTGGAGAACTTTATATTCTTTTATATAACCTTCTTTTTGCAATACATCTAAAATTGCACATTTCATTTTAGAACTAGGAAAAGAAACGCTCATTAATTTACTTTTATAAGCATTTCTAATTCTAGTTAACATATCCGCTACATTATCAGTCATTGACATATGATATACCCCTTAATTCTTACCAACTCGCTTTAATTAACCCGGGAACTAACCCTTTACCGGCTAAAACTCTTAACATATTTCTTGAGATGCCGAACTTTTGGCTTACGCCTCTTGGTCTTCCGGTTAATTCGCATCTATTTCTTACTCTAATAGCAGCTGAATTTCTCGGTAATTGAGCAAGCGTCATTACCAAGGAAAAACGCTCTTCTAATGAAATATTTTTATCATAAATTTTATTCTTTAATTTTGTACGCTTATTATATAAGCTTTGCGAAATTTTTTTTCTTCTTTCATTTTTTTTTATAGAACTTAACTTTGCCATCTATATATCCTAAAAATTAATTATAAAAAGGTAAATTAAACCCGGAAAGTAACAATTTACCTTCTTTATCGTTTTTAGCCGTGGTAACAATTGTAATATCCATACCCCTTATTACATCAATTTTATCGTAATTAATTTCGGGGAAGACTATTTGTTCTTTTAATCCGAAAGTAAAATTTCCTTTACCGTCAAAACTTTTATAAGAAAAGCCTCGAAACTCCTTAACACGAGGCAGCGCCACAATGACCAACCTTTCTAGAAAATCATACATTCTGTCTTTGCGTAAAGTTACTTTACAACCTATCTTCATTCCTTCGCGAAGTTTAAAGGTTGCTATAGATTTTCTTGCTAAAGTTACAATAGGCTTCTGTCCGGAAATCAATGTTAAATCATTAACAACATTATTAATTACTTTAGAGTCGGCTACCGCCTCTCCTACTCCCATATTTATAACGATTTTTTTAATTTCCGGTATTTCATGCTTATTCTTATAAGAAAATTCTTTTTGCAAATCTTTTATAATTTCTTGAGTATATAACTCTTTAAACCTTAATAACATTATTTACCTTCCTTGCCGATAATCTCTCCTGATTTTTTTGCTACTCTAACTTTAGAACCGTCCTCTAAAATTTTAAAACCTATTTTTGTAGATTCACCGCTTTTAGGATCGATATGAGCAACATTCGAGATATGTATAGGCAATTCCTTAGTTATTATTCCTCCTTCACTTACTTGGCTTGGTTTGGTATGTTTTTTTACCAAATTTACACCGGAAACGATAATTTTATTATCTTCAGGAAAAACTTTTAATATCTTACCCTTTTTCCCTTTGTATTTGCCGGTAATAACCACAACTTCATCACCTTTTTTAACTTTTAACTTAATCATTTATAATACTTCCTCTGCAAGTGACATTATTCTAACAAATTTTTTAGCTCTAAGTTCTCTAGTTACCGGTCCAAAAACTCTAGTACCTATAGGTTCACCCTGCTTATTTAGAAGTACTATTGCATTTTTATCAAATTTTATTGTATTGCCGTCGATTCTTCTAACACCCGTTCTGGTTCTAACTATTAATCCTTTATATACATCACCTTTTTTAACTTTACCGCCGGGCATAGCTTCCTTAATTGAAACTACTATAACATCCCCAAGTTTAGCTATCATATGATGAGAACCTCCCAAAACTTTAATACACATAACTTTCTTAGCACCAGAATTATCCGCAACATCTAAGATGCTTTGCATCTGAATCATAAATTACTTCCACTTATATACTTTTTACAAAACACAAAATAAACAATCTATTCGATAAAGTCAAAGGCTAAAAGCCTTTATAGTAAAATGACTTAAACTTGTTTACATCGTTGCTCGTCGCTATCCTAATTAAATTAGGCTTCACTCCTTACATCTTATATGTAAATTCAACTGCTTTTACTATACTCCTCATTTAATACTATCCATGTTTTGGTTTTTGAAATAGGACGACTTTCTATTATATTAACTTTATCTCCGTCTTGAAACTTATTTTCAGGATCGTGAGCAGCATATTTTTTAGATACTTTTACGAATTTCTTATAAATAGGATGTTTAAATTTACGTTCTACTTTTACGGTAATAGTTTTATCAGCCTTTGAACTAACTACAACGCCCTGTAAGACTCTTTTTGGCATTTTAATATTCCTCACTCTCAGATCTTTTGGTTAACTCGGTATTAATACGTGCTATTGATTTTTTAACAAAAGAAAATCTACTTGTATTTTTTAATTCCCCTAAAGTCTGCTGAAATCTCAAATTAAACAATTCTTTTTTAAAAAAAATAAGATTTTTATTAAGCTCTTCTATAGTTTTATGAACTACTTCTTTTTTTAAGGATTTTAAATCAGTCATAACGCCTCACTATCTTTGTTCTTACCGGTAGTTTAGCACTGGCAAGCTCTAAAGCTCTAAGAGCTATATTATCTTCTACTCCTTCAATTTCAAACATAATTCTCCCGGGAGAAACTCTTACTGCAAAAAATTCCGGAGAACCTTTACCTTTACCCATTCTAACCTCAGCCGGTTTTTTAGAAACAGGTAAATCGGGAAAGATTTTTATCCATAATCTACCTTGTCTTTTCATACATCTAGTTGCCGCTTTCCTTGCCGCTTCTATTTGTCGTGCGGTCACTCGCCAACCGTCTATAGACTTTAATCCAAAAGAGCCAAAAGCAAGCATGGTACCTGATTTTGCTTTTGAGGAAACTCTTCCCTTATGAGCCTTTCTAAATTTTTGTTTTTTCGGAGCTAACATTCTTGTACTTTAAAATTAGTTATATTTTTTATTTTCGGTGTACTCACCTTTGTAAATCCAAACCTTTACCCCTATAACTCCATAAGTAGTTATAGCTTCGGCTGTGGCATAATCAATATCAGCCCTTAAAGTATGCAAAGGAACCCTCCCCTCTCTATACCATTCCGTTCTAGCAATTTCAGCGCCGCCGAGACGCCCCGAACAACTAACTCTTATACCAAGCCCCCCTTGTTTAAAAGAAGCTTGAATAGCTGTTTTCATTGCTTTCCTAAAAGAAACTCTTTTTTCAAGTTGCGAAGCAATATTTTGCGCAACTATTGGAGCATCGATATTAGATTTTCTTACTTCATGAATATTAATATAAACTTCTTTCAAAGAAGCCATTTTTTCTACAGTCTTTTTTAATTTATCAATATCACTACCGCTTTTACCGATAATAATATTCGGTTTTTTTGCATAGATATTAATTATAATACTTTTATTAGAAGGCCTTTCAATAAGTATCCTACTAATTTGAGCTTGATTACAATTTTTATTTATTAATTCCCTAATCCTAAAATCTTGTATAAAAAGAGTTTTGTAATGTTTTTCAGCATATAATACTGAATCCCATCCTTTAATTAATGTCGGTCCAACTCTAAAACCATGTGGGCAAATTTTTTGTCCCATTTTAATTCTCCTCTTTTTCTGTAACGGTGATATAGAGATTACTAAAAAACTTATTAATTCGAGCCGCTCTCCCTTTAGCTCTCGGCATAACTCTTTTCATCACTAAAGCTTTACCGACCGTAACACTCGTAATAACTAATCTATCTATATCTAGACCTAAATTATTTTCAGCATTAGCAATTGCTGAATGTAAACAATTTTTTACATCATGTGCAATTCGTTTCGGTGAGAAAGTTAACTGCACTAATGCTTGTGCGACTTTCATATTTCTAATAGAAGCTGCAACTAAATTTAACTTTCTGGGACTAACTCTAATAGATTTAGCTTTTGCCGTAGCAAAATTTTTACTTACTTGTGCCATATAATTTATTTTCTTTTAACTTTTTTATCTGCTCCATGACCGTAAAATGTTCTAGTCGGCGCAAATTCTCCTAATTTTCTGCCAACCATTTCTTCACTTACGGAAACCGGTATAAACTTATTTCCGTTATGCACGGAAAAGGTAAAACCAACAAAAAAAGGCAAAATAGTTGACCTTCTGGACCAAGTTTTAATCATTTCCGATTTACCGGATTCCATTAACTTATGTACTTTTTTTATCAAATAACCGTCTACAAAAGGCCCTTTCCAAACTGAACGCGCCATAATTAACACCTAATTTTAATTTTAATTATTTTCTTTTCTTGATAATAAACTTCGAGGTAGATTTATTTTTACGAGTCTTTTTACCTTTAGTCGGGAATCCCCAAGGAGTAACGGGATGACGCCCTCCGGAAGTTTTACCTTCACCGCCGCCATGCGGATGATCAACCGGGTTCATAGCTACACCTCTAACGTGAGGTCTCCATCCTAGCCATCTATTTCTACCGGCTTTCCCTAAATTAATATTTTTTTGATCCGAGTTAGAAACAACGCCTATAGTAGCTTTACAATCTAAAGGTACTAATCTAAATTCCCCCGATCTAAGCTTAATTTGAGCATATCCTGAATCTTTACCCACCAAATCTACCGAAGTACCGGCCGACCTTGCAATTTGACCGCCTTTTCCTACCTTCATTTCAACATTATGTAAAGTAGTTCCAACCGGAATAAATCTTAAAGGCAGACAGTTGCCGATTTTAATATCAGCCTCTTTGCTAGATATAATTTTATCGCCTATGGCTAATTTTTGCGGTGCTAAAATATACGCATGTTCGCCGTCTTCAAATTTAATTAAAGCAATGAAGGCAGTACGATTCGGATCATACTCTATTCTTTCAACAATCGCAAATACATCTAGTTTATTTCTTTTAAAATCAATAATACGATATAATTTTTTATGCCCGCCGCCTCTATGCCACGACGTAATTCTACCTTGATTATTTCTCCCGCCCGTTTTAGTTAACCCTTTAGTTAAAGGTTTAAAAGGTTTGCCTTTCCAAAGACTAGTTTTATCAACTTGTATTAACTCTCTAAGTGAAGGAGTAATCGGGTTAAATTTCTTTAAAGCCATTTATTTAATTCCTCCGGTAAAATCAATAGTATGATCTTTTTCTAATGTCACGATAGCTTTCTTCCTATCGGATTGACATCCGTTAATCCCTTTAAATCTTTTCTTCTTACCTTTCACATTTAAAATATTAACTTTTTTAACTTTTACTTTAAATATTTCTTCAATGGCTTTTTTAACAGAGATTTTTTTAGCAAGCTGATCTACATAAAAAGTAAATTTATTTTGTTCAGAAAGGGCGGTAGTTTTTTCGGTTATAACCGGTCTTCTAATCAAATCGTAATGTTTATAAAAATTCATTTTAACCTCTTTTCTAAAACATCAACTGCCTCTTGTGATATCAACACATATTCATGACGTATTATATCGTAAACATTCGCTCCTATTTGCGGAACCACTATTGTATTATGAATATTTTTTGCAGCTAAGGAAAAATTAACATCAACCTCATTTCCATCAATTACAAAAAAGCTTTTTCCTTGAAATTTACTTAATATATTTGCAAGAATAGAAGTTTTAGGCTCATCTAGCTTTAAAGAATTTATTACTAATAATTTCCCCTCCGCTAATTTTCCTGATAAAGCATGCATTAACCCAAGTTTTCTAACTTTTTTAGGCAATTTTGTTGCATGACTTCTTGATACCGGACCATGAGCTACTCCACCGCCGCGCATTTGGGCAGACCGCAGCGAACCTTGTCTTGCGTTACCCGTACCTTTTTGCTTAAACGGTTTTTTTGTAGTACCGGATACCCCTGATACCGTTTTAGTTTGGTGAGTACCGGACATTGCCTTAACTCGCTGCCAATCAACAACAAGCTTTATAATATCTTCTCTGATGAACTCCAAAGCAAATATATCTTTATCTAAACTAATCTCCCCAATCTCTTCATTGGCAAGATTTAATATTTTAGTCTTCATATTTGTTTAACCTATATAATCTTCTATACTCTAGAGCCGTAATTGTGAGTAAATAATGACCTTGTTGCATGGCTCGAATTTTTGGTGTCATATCAGCGAAAGCTGCTATCTAACTTACTAATTTTGTTATATTGTTAAGTAGATTCTCTCTTTCGAGGGAATACACAAAATGTAAAACAAGCCATGCAACAATGCCGTAAACAATGCTCATGTGCAATGTTAATCGTCATTGCGAGTAGGCATTGTTGCGTGGATCATAATTATCGTACTATAGTTATTACAAGTACGGTGTCATACCGTGGCTCGTCCACGGTATCCAGAAAAACCTTAATAAAAGACTGGATACCGTGGACGAGCCACGGTATGACACCAAAAATTCGATCCATGCAGCAACGCCTTTAGTCGCTCGCAATGACGAGGTAAAATCGATCAACACTGTGTTTACCAATTAACACAGCAATTTTTTAACTATTCTCTTAAATTTATTATATCGTTATTGAGGCCTTTTTTATTGCATCTTTAATGCAAAGATAAGAACCTTTAGAACCCGGAATGCTACCTTTAATCATAATAACCCCGCGCTCTTTATCAACCCCGAATATTTTTAGATTTTGAATAGTAACTTTTTGACATCCCATATGTCCGGCCATCTTCTTATTCTTAAAAACTTTACCCGGATCCTGCCTTCCTCCGGTAGAACCGTGAGAACGATGGGATATCGACACACCGTGAGAAGCCTCAAGCCCTCTAAAATTATGTCTTTTCATACTACCGGCAAAACCTTTACCTATAGTAGTACTAGATACGTCAACAAATTGACCGGCGGTAAAATGATCCACTTCTAAATTAGTAGTGATATCGATAAAATTATCTTCAGACACCCTAAATTCTTTTAATTTCACCTTAGGCGATACTTTAGCGTTAGCAAATATCTGCTTCATCGGCTTAGTTACCCTTGATATTTTTTTATCTTTTATCCCGATAACTATAGCATTATATCCATGTTTTTCTGTAGTTTTATGTCCTATAACCTGACAATTATCAACCTTTACTAGAGTAAGAGTAACCCTCTCTCCTTTTTCATTAAACACTGAAGTCATACCAATTTTTTGGGCAATTATACCAGTTCTCATTACTCCCCACTCTCTAATTTTATCTCAACGTCAATACCGGCAGGCAAATCAACTTTCTTTAAAGCATCAACGGTTTGCGGCGTTGGATAGCTTATAATAAGCAATCTTTTTTGAGTTCTGATCTCGAATTGTTCCCTTGACTTTATATGTACGTGAGGAGATCTATTTACGGTAAATCTTTCAATCATTCTAGGTAGAGGGATAGGACCGCTAACATCAGCTCCGGTTCTTTTAACAGCGCCGACTATTTCTTTCGTAGCTTGATCAAGAATACGATGATCAAATGACTTTAAACGAATCTTAATTTTTTGACTATTTTTCATTTAGTAAACCTTTGTTACAAACAGCAAGACTATTCAAAATATACTGCTCATCTTTCAAGAAGTCTTTTTATCAAGGATTCGTGTACTCACGTTACTTAAGTGTACGCTCCGTACACTCACCCCTCAAAATAAAATCTAATTCTCAAAATACGAGCAGTACATCCTTAAATATATCTCAAAATAATAAATGCCCATTATACAAGATAATAGGCATTTATAAAACAAGTTATTTTATAATTTTTGATACAACACCTGCTCCAACCGTCTTACCGCCTTCCCGAATGGAGAATTTCAGTCCTTCCTGCATAGCAATTGGGGCAATTAACTTAACTTTAAAATTAGCATTATCACCGGGCATAACCATCTGCTTATCAGCCGGCAATTCTATTGTACCGGTAACATCCGTTGTTCTAAAATAGAATTGTGGACGATAATTATTAGTAAACGGAGTATGACGCCCACCTTCATCTTTGGTAAGCACATATACTTCGGCTTCAAATTCATCATGCGGAGTTATACTACCGGGCTTCGCCAGTACTTGCCCTCTTTGAACTTCCTCTCTTTTCGTACCGCGTAGTAATATACCGACATTATCCCCTGCTTCTCCGCTATCAAGAAGCTTTCTAAACATTTCAACACCGGTACAAGTACTAGTTTGAGTTTCTTTCATACCGACGATTTCTATAGAATCACTGACTTTTACCACGCCGGTTTCAATCCTACCGGTTACAACAGTACCTCTTCCGGAGATAGAAAATACATCTTCTATCGGCATTAAGAACGGCTTTTCAGTTTCTCTTTTCGGTTGAGGAATATAACTATCTACGGCATCCATTAATTCATGAATAGCCTTCTCTCCTTCAGGCTTACCTTCTAACGCTTGAAGCGCAGAACCCTTAACAAAAGGTATATCATCACCGGGAAAACCGTATTTTGATAACAATTCTCTTACTTCCATTTCAACTAACTCTAGCAACTCAGGATCATCAACCATATCTACTTTATTTAAAAAGACGACCATAGCCGGAACACCTACCTGCTTAGCTAGTAATATATGCTCTCTGGTTTGAGGCATCGGACCGTCAGCGGCAGAAACAACAAGTATTGCTCCATCCATTTGAGCCGCACCCGTTATCATGTTTTTTACATAGTCGGCATGTCCCGGACAATCAACGTGAGCATAGTGCCTAGCTTTAGTTTCATATTCCACATGTGCAGTAGAGATTGTTATACCTCTCTCCTTCTCTTCAGGAGCCGCATCGATTTGATCGTAAGCTGTTGCCTTTGCTCCACCTTCTTTGGAAAGCACTATTGTTATTGCCGCCGTTAAAGAAGTTTTACCGTGATCTACGTGACCGATAGTACCTATATTAACATGTGGTTTGTTTCTTTCAAACTTTGCTTTTGCCATATTATTTACTCTCTACAATTTTTTAGGTTTAATACAAACTGATTTTTTAAAGCGCATATTATTTATTTTGCTAAATCTTCACAAACTTTATTACTAAATATTTGGAGCGGGTGATGGGAATCGAACCCACGCGACCAGCTTGGAAGGCTGGAGTTCTACCATTGAACTACACCCGCATGCTTCTCCGAACCATTTAGTGTGGTGGAGGGAGAAGGATTTGAACCTTCGTACGCTTACGCGGGCAGATTTACAGTCTGCTGCCATTGACCACTCGGCCACCCCTCCTACAAAGACTACTGTATTAAATAGACTAATTCACTGTAAAGTACAATAGAAATTAGTATAGGATTTAATAAAATCTTTTGCCGAATCATCAAATAAACAAACAGCAGCTAGCACGTTTATTTAGTTGTAAGTTTCTATAATAAATAGTAGTTTGTGTCAAGAACAAATTACTCTAGGTTTTTAATAACATGCGAAATAAAGGGCATAACTCTAAAAATTTTTATTATCTTTACGGCAAACACCCTGTATATTCAGCTCTTAGAAATCCAAAACGTCAAATTGAAAGCATCTTTTGTACCTCTGATATTTTTAATGCTAACAAGGAATTAATAAGCCCCTACCCTTATAAAATTATTACTAACGATTTTTTATCTAAACTTTTAGAACCGAGTCATATTCATCAAGGAATAGTAGCTAAAGTTAAGACTATTTTTTCTAATAATATCGAAGATATCGACGTCAATAATCCGAATTGTAGAATTGCAATTCTTGATCAGGTAACCGACCCTCAAAATATCGGCGCAATTATTCGTAGCGCAGCCGCCTTTGAAATTAATACCGTAATATTACCGGCAGATAACGCTCCGGATGAAAACGCGACGATTGCTAAAGCGGCTTCAGGTACTTTGGAGCTAGTACAAGTTATAAAAGTTACTAATTTACGTATGTCTATGGAATATCTTAAAAAACAAGGTTTCTGGATTATCGGGCTTGACTCAGCAGGAAGTAATTCTTTTAACGATAATTTATTTTCGGATAAAATCGTCGTCGTACTCGGCTCGGAAGACAAAGGAATGAGAAGGTTAGTTAGAGAAACATGCGACCATCTAGTAAAAATACCTATTTCCAATAAGGTAGAAAGCCTTAACGTATCCAATGCCGCTTCTATAATTTTTCATTTGTTATATACAAAACATCCTAAGTAAATTAAATATTATGTTTTATTCATTTTTTATTTACTTAACAGGGAAAGAGTAGTCTACTATAATATAATACTTAAATAGCTTATTTAAGTATTATATTATAATTGGGTGTAAAATACAGCTTTGAACAAACTCATACAGCTAAATTCAGAAAGCTTTAGACAAGATGAATTTAAAGACGAGTCTGCGCAAGCAGTCAAAGGTACGTGAGCACAGACGAGTTCTGAGAAATTCGCTTGTATCAAGCTTTCTGAATGACGCTATAACTTTTTATAATAAATTAAATAAGAGCGCGTCATGCTAAAAAATATAGAACGAAATAAAAAAATTATTGAAAATTTTGAGAAGCAGTTAGATAAGTTTATAAAAGAGTTAAAAGAAAAAGAAATTACTAACACAATACTCTCCAAGGCAATACTAGGTAAATTTCTTGATGATATAATTAATAATTTAAAAAACAAAAATTTAATTAATGAAGTAACGTTTGATATCTATCGAGGTAAGGCAATAATTGAAAATGTAGCCTATCCGAGCAATGATTTATCTACCGCCCCAGACATCCACCAATGGCAGAAATTTTATAATTTTAACCATGATATTATGCTAGATAACACTTTAGCTTTTATTTCTAATAACTTAGCAACTTCTTCCTTAAAGGATAAATTATATTATAGTTTTGCAAAATTATGTAAGGAACTAGGGTTAGAAGTAATAAGTGATCATTTTCACGAGAAAATTAAATTATACATTACATATGAAAAATTATAAAACGGAAACAGATTCATTCGGTGAAGTTAAAATAGACGATCAATTTTATTGGGGGGCGCAAACTCAAAGATCTTTAGAAAATTTTAAGATAGGCAAGCAGAAAATGCCCTTGATTTTAATTCATTCCTTAGCAATTTTAAAAAAATGTGCTGCAACGGTCAATCAAGAATTCGGTGAACTTGAACCTAACATAGCAAAAGCAATAGATAAAGCCGTAGATAGAATTTTAAACGGTGAATTTAGCGATAATTTTCCGTTACTAGTATGGCAAACCGGATCGGGTACGCAAACAAATATGAATATGAACGAGGTAATCGCCGCTATTGCTAACGAAGAATTAACCGGCAAGAAAGGCGGCAAATCCCCTGTACATCCTAACGACCACGTCAATAAAGGGCAATCGTCAAATGATTCTTTCCCAACCGCTATGCATATAGCAACCGTGCTTGCAACGAAAGAGCAGTTAATCCCGGCGCTTACAAATTTACTAACTAATTTGCAAGATAAATCACAAAATTGGCAAAACATAATTAAAATAGGACGCACCCACCTACAAGATGCTACTCCTATAACCTTAAAGCAAGAATTTTCCGGCTATATTACTCAAATCGCTTATGCATTAGAGCGAATAGAAGACGCGCTTAAAAAAGTTTATTTGCTTGCACAAGGCGGGACGGCCGTCGGCACGGGTATTAACTCTCGCGAAGGATTTGATATAAAATTTGCCGAGAAAGTAGCCGAATATACTAAATATCCTTTTAAAACCGCTCCTAACAAATTTGAAGCACTAGCTGCTCATGATGCGTTAGTAGAATTTTCTGGTACACTTAATACTATAGCAGTGAGCTTAATGAAAATAGCCAATGATATAAGACTGCTCGGCTCCGGTCCAAGATGCGGCTTCGGTGAGCTACATCTACCGGAAAATGAACCCGGTTCCTCTATCATGCCCGGTAAAGTTAACCCAACACAAGTCGAAGCTTTAACAATGGTGTGCTGCCAAGTAATGGGTAATCACGTAACCGTAACGATTGCCGGCTCAAACGGTCATCTTGAACTTAATGTTTTCAAACCGGTTATAATATATAATATCTTGCAATCTATCGAATTATTAGCAGATAGCGTCAATAGCTTTGTCTCGCATTGTATAAAGGGACTTGAGCCTAACATAGAACGGATTAATAATTTACGTGAGCAATCCCTTATGCTGGTGACCGCTCTTAATCCTCATATCGGTTATGATAATGCAGCAAAAATTGCTAAAGAAGCTTATAAGCAAGGGATAACATTAAAACAAGCGGCACTAGAATTAAATTTATTATCGGAAGAGGAGTTTGATAAAATAGTAGTAGCCGAAAATATGGTTGGACAGTTTTAAAAAAATAGACTAGTATTAAACTAGTTCATTTTACGGTATTACATATATGAAACAACATTTATCTAATCAAATAAATTTATTTGAAGCAAAAACTCATTTTTCTAATCTTATACAACGTGTACAAGACGGCGAACAAATTACCATCTGCAAACATAACACACCGGTTGCTAAGCTTATACCTATAGCAGAAGAAAGACCTAAAATAGAAAATATAGTAGAGCAAATAAGAGAGTTCAGCAAAGGCAAAACATTGGCTCCTTATACTATTAAAGAGCTAATTAACGAAGGTAGAAAATGGTGAATTCTAAGTCATTTGTAGCAGATTGCTCCATAACCGTCTCATGGTTCTTTTATGATGAACGTAATAAATATTCAGAGTTTACATTAGATTATTGTAATAAATTTAGAGCCATAGTACCCCCTCTATGGAAACTTGAAGTAAGTAATGCAATACTTATAGCTGAGAAACGTAATAGAATTAATACAGCCGATACAGTTAGAATTTTAGAATTTTTAAATTCTCTACCTATTGACATATCGAATTTTAATTTTTCCATACATGAAATTACACAAGCTGCAAGAAGCAACAATCTTACTTCATATGATGCAACTTATTTATTAACTGCAATGCACACGGGACTAGTTATGGCAACTAAAGACAAAGCTTTAATTAGAGCATGCAATGATAACGGTGTACCGATCTTTAAGGGGAATATTAACTGACCTTGAAAAAAATATTTTTACAAAAGGCTATGGAAATTTCTAAATCTTTATTATAATTAGCGCAAATAGTAAATATTCATTGGATAAAATAATTATGACTCTAAGCATTAAGGCACCGGAAAATATAGTACTTAAACCGGTTATCACGGTTTTCGGCGTAGGCGGCGCCGGCAGCAATGCAGTAAATAATATGATCAACGATAAGCTACAAGGCGCAATTTTTGTAGTAGCTAATACTGATGCTCAATCCCTAGAACACTCTTTATGCGATGATAAAATTCAGCTAGGAGTCTCTACTACTCGCGGTCTCGGTGCTGGTGCTTCTCCTACGGTCGGCGCTTTGGCGGCAGAAGAATCGGAAGAAGAAATTAGAAGACGTTTAGAAGGCTGTAATATGGTTTTTATAACAGCAGGCATGGGAGGGGGGACCGGTACCGGTGCTTCTCCCGTAGTAGCCAGAATTGCTAAGGAACTAGGAATACTTACCGTCGGTATAGTCACCAAACCTTTTCATTTTGAAGGGGGGCATCGAATGAGAACCGCCGAACAAGGAATTCAAGAATTACAGCAATTTGTCGATACTTTAATTGTTATACCTAATCAAAATTTATTCCGTATTGCCAATGAGCAAACGACATTTTCCGACGCTTTCAAAATGGCGGATGACGTATTGCATGCCGGCGTACGAGGCGTTACCGATTTAATGATCATGCCGGGACTTATCAATCTTGATTTTGCCGATATTAGAGCCATAATGAGTGAAATGGGCAAAGCAATGATGGGAACAGGAGAAGCAAGCGGCGAGGATAGAGCAGTTAAAGCGGCAGAAGCGGCAATCTCAAATCCTTTACTTGATCACAGTTCAATGTGCGGTGCGAAAGGAGTATTAATTAATATTACGGGCGGCACGGATATGACTTTATTTGAGGTTGATAACGCAGCTAATAGAATTAGGGAGGAAGTTGATAATCTGGAAGCAAATATTATTTTCGGCTCGACCTTTAATCCGGAGTTAAGCGGACTTATTAGAGTGTCGGTTGTGGCAACCGGCATTGATGCCGATAAAATAATAACTCATAAACCTTTTACAGCAGAATCTGTTTCCCGGACTCAAGGAGATAAAGAGGCTGAAAATATTTCACCATCGATAGAGATAGAGGAAATACCTGACTTTAACCACTATAATACCGAAGAAGCAGAAATAATCGATTCTTTAAATCAAAATTTAAGTGAAAGCTCACAAATCTTGCCGGTAAATACTGCAAATAAACCGGTAGAAGACCGCCCAAAACCTTCACTATTCGGCAGAATGTGGAATTCTTTAAAAACCCCAAATTCCCAAACACAGGAACGGTCTAAGAATATTGTAGTTACCTCAACCGATGATCAAGAGACTAAACCGGAATCGGATATTCACGATATACCGGCTTTTTTAAGAAAGAAGAGGGATTGATTTAAGAATATGTTCATAATTTTAGAAACCTTCATAGAACTTGCACTATTAATAGATTATTTAGAAGAAAAATTACTAAATTACCCAATGATGAAAAGCTTGCTATGAATAACAAGGACATTAAGTTATATGTGTAATTTATTGGTGAAGCAGAGTATTTTATGCTAAATGAACGTATTACTGAAAATATCGTTAGAAATCTTTTGCGAGAAAAAGGTTATTACGATGACCAAAATATTTTAGTAGAAGAACAAAAATCACAAAATCCCCAAATAAATAAACTCTTACAAAACGCTTCAAAAAGTGGATATGGTGTTGGTAAACCTGAATTTATTATCTCTTTTAAAAACAATCCTGATAATTTAATTCTTATAGAATGCAAAGCAACTACAATTTATCATGAAAGTAAAGATAGAACAAAATACAAAGATTATGCAGTTGATGGAGCTTTGTTATATGCTTCTTATTTGAGTAAAGAGTTTAATATTACAGCAATTGCCGTTAGTGGAGAAAGCGAGCGCGACAAAAAAATTTCAACCTTCTTGTGGTTAAAAAAACACTATACTTACAAAAATATTCCGGATAAAATATTTTTAAAATCGGCAGAAATTGAAAATATTATTAAAGAGCAATCCAAACCTTTTAAAGAAGAAGAGTTAACTGCTAAAGCGATAAAATATAATGAATTTTTGCATAATTATTCGATTCCTGAAGTTGAAAGATGTACTTTAATTAGTGCCATCTTGGTAGCATTACAACACCCCCCTTTTTTAAATAGTTATAAATATTATACTTCAAACAAAGAATTAATTTCTGCTTTACTTTTAGCTTGCGAGAGTGTTTTAAAGAGAAATAGTTTAGAGCCGGAAAGAAGGGAAATTATAATATCAGAGTACTCAAAATTTAGTAACAATAGCGATTTTAATTCAGATTTAATTTATAATAAAAAAATTAAAAAAGATGAGGTTAATACATTACTAAGGGATTTTATTTTATCGATTAATCAAGATATTTTACCTCATATAAATGAAAGTGGATTTGACGTACTAGGTAAATTTTATACTCAATTTATAAGATACGCCGGGAGTGATAAGAAGACCGGTCTTGTATTAACCCCTTCTCATATTACAGATTTTTTTTGTGATATAGCTGAGTTAAATGTTAATGACGTTGTTTTTGACCCTTGCTGTGGAACAGCGGGATTTTTAGTTTCTGCAATGAACTATATGGTTAAAAAAGCAGGAAATGATATAGACAAACAAAAAAATATTAAATCAAATCAATTAATTGGAATTGAGAAAAGAGCTGATATGTTTTCTCATGCTTGTTCAAATATGATGATGAGGGGGGACGGAAAAAGTCATATTTTATATGGAAATTGTTTTGATGAAAAAAATAAGGAAATAATTAAAAAACATAAACCAACAAAAGGTTTTTTAAATCCACCTTATCAAGACGGGAATGCAGACGAACAATTAGAATTTATAGAAAATACTTTAGAATGCTTAGTAAAAGATGGAATTTGTGCTGCAATTTGCCAAATGTCTACAGTTGTTTCAAATAACAAAAAGGTTTTAGAAGTTAAAAAGAGGTTACTTGAAAAACATACTTTAGAAGCTGTATTTTCGATGCCTGATGATCTTTTTAATCCGATTGCTGTTAATTCATGTATATTGGTGTTTAAAGCTCATAATCCTCATTCAGCTAACAAAAAAACTTTTTTTGGATATTTTAAAGATGACGGATTCCTTAACACAAAAAACAGCGGTAGAATTGATAGAGAAAATAAATTTAAAAATATTAAAAAAGTTTGGCTTGAAAAATATCTTAATAAAGAAAATTTAGCCGGTCTAAGTATTACTAAAATTATTACAGCGGAAGATGAATGGTGTGCTGAAGCTTATATGGAAACCGATTATTCGAGTTTAAAAGACAATCATTTTATACAGACTATTAGAGATTATATTAGTTTTTTATTTTCCAATTGTTATATACAAACCGCAACTGATAAGCCTTTTAATAATACAAATATTACATTATTAAATACAGAAAATTGGCTTTTTTTTGAAATTAATAATTTATTTTCTAAAATAGAAAAAGCAAAATGTAAAAATGCCTCTTTATTACTCACGGATGGAGATGATATATTTTATATTGGAGCGAAAAAAAAAGATAATGGAGTAATGAATAGAGTTAAGTTTGTTAAAGAGTTATTATCAATAGGAAATGCAATAGTCTTTATTGGAGATGGGCAAGGTTCGGTGGGACATACACTATACCAACCAACGGATTTTATTGGATCAACAACTTTAACAATTGGATACAGCGAGAATTTGAATAAATATAATGCAATGTTTATTGTAACGGTACTTGATTTAGAAAGATATAGGTACTCTTTTGGTAAGAAGTATGGAAAAAATATTATAAGTAAAGCTAGAATCAAACTACCGGCAACTCCTCAAGGTAAACCGGATTGGGAGTTTATGGAGAATTACATTAAATCGCTTCCTTATAGCTTGTCTTTGTAAGATGTTGTGTAATAAAGAGTAGTAGATTCTGTGAAGGAATGATTGCGTTTAAGTTTAACTAAACTCGCTGTTAATTTTAATTTCATAATTAAGGATGAAGCCGTCTTTAACCTTGATTATTCAATGTTAGGCGATGAAACCTTTTTAAGGTATAACAGCAATTACCTATTGTCGTTTATACTCCTAAAGATGTTAAGTTACATTACGTTATTTAGCGATCCGATGAGCTAGTTAATAGCGCAGAAGAAAAATAAAATAAGATTTTTAAAAACTTATCCTAAATTCGCTTATATTAATCCTCTTCCACCGCCTCAACCGCTTCGACTTCCGGAACAAAATGCTTTAGCATTGATTCGATACCGTTTTTTAAAGTAATAGAAGAACTCGGACAACCGGCACATGATCCGTGAAGTTCTAATTTCACTATACCGTTTTCAAATCCTTTATAAACTATATCACCGCCGTCCATGGCAACCGACGGACGAACTCTCGTTTCAATAATTTCTATAATTTGTTTTTCAATTTCGGAAAGATTTTCGGTATTATATTTATCAGCGTGATCTGTAGGTAAATTTGATTCCTCAAATACCGGAAAACCGGCAACAAAATGATCCATAATAATCATTAAAATTTCAGGTTTTAAAACCTGCCAATTACCTCCATCTTGCTTAGTAATAGTAATAAAATCGCTGCCGAAAAATACCGATTTCACATTAGCGATACTAAATAATAATTCGGCTAATTTACTTTTGCCCTTTACCTCAAGCAAATCACTAAAAAATATCGGTTGATCGGGACTAACCCGTAATCCGGGGAAAAATTTTATTGCATTTGGATTGGGAGTATTTTCAGTTTGAATAAACATATAAATAAATATAATTAATGTAAGAATAATTAATTAGGTTCGCATAATAAGAGAAGCAGTTAAAAGTAGCGTCATATTATTAGTTATATTAAACCAAATTATAGCTAATCTTTTAATTATATATAATACAAAATCGAGGAATGGTACCCGCGGCCGGACTTGAACCGGCAAGGGTTTGCACCCCACGGATTTTAAGTCCGTTATGTCTACCATTCCATCACGCGGGCAAGACGATATACAGTATACTCTATATAGTATACCGTATTTAATTCAAGGTGACAGACTAATAAAAAAAATATAAAAATGCAAGTACTTTTATAAATTTAACTTTAATAGTGACAAAATAGTAATAATATGATAAATTAACGTCTGAAAGTAAAACTTTCTTTTGCATATTATTGACAAGTAGCGCAATATGAGGTAGTTATTGCATAATGAGTTTGTGCAATATATCTTTAACGGTATGAAATCCGGTTATCAATTGATAGTAGGACTAATCTCGCTTAAAGTTTTAAAGTTAAATTCAGCTAAGCAATTTCTATCTTAATAAAGGTTTTTATGTCTACAGGTAAAGTTAAATGGTTTAATTCAACAAAAGGTTATGGGTTCATTCAACCGGATGACGGTAGTAAAGATGTGTTCGTCCATATCTCGGCTGTTGAAGAGGCAGGGATTCGTAATCTTAATGAAGGACAAAGTGTGAGTTATGATCTCGAAGATAACAAAGGGAAAGTTTCCGCTGTTAATTTAAAAACAATATAAACATACTTAAATACCAAAAGCAGTTATCCAAAACTAGCGTTAATAAAACCTTAAGTTTTGGATAGCCTTGTCATTTTCATCAAGATAAAAATATTTTGTTTTTATACATAATATACCAATTTAGTTTTCAAGAATAAGTTTTTACTATGCTCTGAAGCTGAAAACTTAAGCTTATTTAAGTGTACGTAAAGTATTTCAAGAATTGGACTTTATTTTGAAGAGTGAACGCCCGCAGCCTATATTTAATAGGTGAGGACGCGGATCTCCGATAAAATGAAAAAACAATTCTTGCAAGGCAAGCAGTACATTATTAAATAAATTATGTAGCTTATTCTCACAGATTATATAGGTCTTTTTGAAGTTATGATAAAAGTAACTTGATTTAGTACTAGTTGCCTTAAGTCAAACTTATAAAAATAAGCAAGCAACGGTAATGTATAACAAGATTATTAAGGCATAGATGTTAAATTTTAGAGTGAGCTAAGCTATATTGAACACAAGCAAAACTCATGAAATTTGCTATATGGACCTTAATAAGCCAAACTATACAGCTAAATTCAGAAAGCTTCAGACAAGATGAATTTGAGGAAGAGCTAAGCTACCTAAAGTACGTGAGCACAGGCGAATGCCGAAAAATTCGCTTGTATCAAGCTTTCTGAATGACGATGTACCTAGATAGAAGCTATTTTATTATAATAATTTAATATACTACTTATATTTCAAGAATTAGATTTTAATTTTGCTGAATGAGTGAGCGGAACGTACAAATAATATGTGAACGCGTAACTCATCTGATAAAATAAAAAAATAATTTTTGAAAGATGGGCAGTATAATGTGCATATTCTAAACTTAATCATATAGTCGATTCTAAAAAAATCGGATAATAAGATAATGTTGTCTTAAAGTCCGAAGAAATTGACTATAAATAACAAAACTAATATTGGATTTATATATAATGAAAAATTTTAATTTACCTGATGAACTAATTACATCACTCGAAAAAATAAATATTACTATCCCGACCGAAATTCAAAAACAAGCAATACCGCTTGCGATGGAAGGAGCGGATATTCTTGCTTCCAGTCAAACAGGTTCAGGGAAAACCCTTGCTTATTTACTACCTATTATCAATTCTTTTATCAATACTAAATCTACTGCTTTGGTGCTTGTCCCGACAAGAGAACTTGCAAGTCAAATATGCAATGCTTTAAAAAGCGTAACGACGCAATTAAAAATGAGTAGCGCAGTTTTAATCGGCGGTGAGCCTATGCCTCCGCAATTTATGCAGCTAAAAAATAACCCTAAAATAGTTATCGGAACGCCGGGAAGAATTATCGACCACTTAACTCGTGGAACCTTAAAACTAAGTAATATCGGTATAGTAGTACTTGATGAAATGGACAGAATGCTTGATATGGGGATGAAAGAACAGCTAGAAGAAATTAATAAATACCTTCCTGAAAAAAGGCAAGTATTAATGTTTTCTGCCACTATGCCGAAACACATTATTAGTTTATCTCAAAAATATTTAAATAATCCTATTCGTATTACCGTAGGCTCAGCTAATAAGGCAGCTCCGGAAATAAAACAAGAATCTTTAAAGATATCAGATAGAGAGAAATTTAGTGAACTTACAAAACAGCTAGACACTCGTAACGGTTCAATAATTATTTTTGTTAAAACAAAACGTTCGGCAGATCAGCTTGCAAAGATGTTAAAATCTGAAAATCATAAAGCGGAAGCGATTCACGGAGATTTAAGCCAACGCCAACGTGAACGAGTAATTTTATCGTTTCGCCAGTCACGTCATAGAATAATGGTAGCAACGGACGTTGCGGCTCGCGGGCTTGATATACCTCATACCCAGCACGTTATTAACTATGATTTACCGATGTGTCCGGAGGATTATTTACATAGAATAGGTAGAACCGGTAGAGCCGGGGCAACGGGTAATGCGTTATCATTTATCTCTCCTGACGATACCATGAAATGGAAAGCAATTGATCGTTTGATAAATCAAGGGGAATCTACGGCACGTAGTGAACTTATGGGGAAAAATAGCCGCAGAAAACCGTTTAATACTAACAATAGAAGAGAGGATAATAACTCAAGAAGTAATCCAAGGAATAACCAAGCAAGGAATAACTCGCCAAGGGGAGCAGCTGCTTTTGACAATCCTCGCAAAAGAACTTTTAATAATAGTAACAAAAGTAGCAAAGCATCATAAGGATAGTTTTGTGCTTGCGAGAAGGTGTTGTTGCGTGGATCAAATTCATTGCAAAAAGCATCGTCATTACGAGGAGGCATTTATGCCGACGTGGCAATCTAGAAAAAAAATAGCAAAAAATGCTATGAAATTTATTATTTTCCGGATTGCCGCGCCGCTTACAGCGGCTCGCAATGACGATACCGGTATCCACGCAACAATACTTTCCCGTTTTCAGGCGTTGTTGCATGGCTCGAATTTTCGATGTCATTCCTGCGCAGGCGGGAATCTAGAAAATAATTATAATAAGTCGTCCTGAATTTATTTCAGGATCTACTACAAGAGATGCGCAAAACTTGTTCAGCATGACAAAGAAAAGTCTAGATTCTCACCTTCGCGGGAATGACATAAGAAGCGAGAAAATGACATCGAAAACTTAACCTACGAAAACACCATATAATAAACAACAAAGAGGGTTAAATTCATAAATTCTATTTTTTTAAAACTAAAACCTGCTTTTAGTATTTTATTTATCTTAATAATAATCTTTCCTTCCGGATTATTTTTTCTACTTAGCGGCTCTACACTATCATTTTGGCTCCGAGAATCGGGATTCAGTAAAATAACTATCGGACTTTTTAGTTTAGTAAATGTCTTTCATATATTTAAATTTTTATGGGGTCCGTTACTTGAGAAAATAAGTTTTTCAAATCCTCAGTCTCAAGGATATAAATACTGTTTAATCCTTTCATTGCTTGGTTGTATCATATGTTTATACGCCTTAACATTTTTCAAACCTGATAATAATTCTGTATTATTTGCTCTGTCCTTAATAATTTTAGGATTTTTTTCTTCTATTTATCAAACACTTGTTCATTCGTCTCAAATATTACTTGTTAGTAGTGAAAACTGGGGTTTAAGCGAAGCCGCTTGTACAACAGGGTTTAGAATCGGTATATTAGTTGCCGGCTCCGGTGCCTTATATTTATCGACTATAATCTCTTGGGAAAGTATTTATCGAATTATGGCAATTTCATGTTTACCGCCATTATTCTTAATAATATTTTATCCTTTCAATGTTAATCATGTTAATACTCTCCGAAATCAATCTAAATTTTTGTCTGCTTTTTACGATTTTATCAAAAAACCTAAATGGCTTTTGATCGTTAGTTTTATGTTGCTCTATCGCCTACAGGACAGCTTTCTTTCCGTTATGCCTAACATGTTTTATTTAGATATCGGTTATTCAAAAACAGAACTCGCATTCGGCTATAAAGCTTTAGGCTTATGCGCTGCTACTTTCGGGGGGTTCTTAGGAGGATATTTGTGCCGCAAATATGATTATCGATTGATATTTAGAAAAGTATTAGTTTGTCATGCTTTATCCGCTCTATCTTTTTTATTTCTTTATTATTACGCTAAGGATCTTATAGCATTATATATAGTAGTTTTTCTTCAACAATTTACTATGGGTTTAACACTTGCTCCATTTTTTTCTTATCAATTAAAATGCTGCACTCAAAAATATTGTATAACGCAAATTGCAATATTAACTTCTATCGCTTCTATTACCCCTATAATTTTAGGCGGCATATCCGGGCTTAGTGCTACTTATCTAGGCTGGCCGTGCTTTTTTACAGTAGCAGCCTTTTGCTTTATTCCGGCTTATATATTAGTAAAATATTTACCGTAGCAGTATGTAATTCCTACTGCCCCTTATGTCATTCCTGCGAAAGCAGGAATGACATTATCACAACGTTCATACAGTAGAGGGCTTGTCCACGGTATCCAGAAAAATAATAAAAAATGCTATAAATCAGCATCTTTATTATTTATTCTTTACTTTCCGTTATTTAGATTTCTTATTAGTAGTGAACCATTCAAAATTAGAATCAAAATTGCTAGTTTTTCTATGAAATTGTGAGACAATATCTAGGTATCCTTTAAAATCTTTGTTCTCTTCTGCTAACCTATTAGCCATATTCCAATCTATTTCAGCTCTTTCTTTAGCAGGAATTGATATCTTACTATTTTCAGGGTTTTTCATATCTATTAAAATAAAGCCTATACCATGCCTAGTACATAACATTTCAAGTTCATGCCTAGTATCAGGATTATCTTCTGCTAATTTAGAAGCAACCAAATAGCCGTAATGTGCCCATGATGAATTTGATAAGGCTTGGAAAAAAGATTCTCGTAAATTACCGCGTGTAATTGTTGTTTTTATTTCAAAAGACCAAAGCTTAGCCTGCTGTCCTGCTAAATATTTTGCACATTCCTTTATTACACTATCCCATTTATTATTTAATTCTTGCATTCCTACCCGATCCGGATGCAACCATATATTATTACCCTTACTTCCTCGCTTATTTGACGAAGTATTATGCTTAATTTGCATATTACGAATTTTTAGTTTGTCTTGAAGATATATCCCAAGGACATTGCTAACCTGTTCTTCAGTTATTTCTTTCTCTTTATTTGTTTTAGTTTTATGATTTGTTGATGGCTGATTATTTATTTGAGCATCAGGATTTTGTGTATAATAAAACCTTATTTTTGGTTTAAGAATTACTTGAATATTAGGTTCATGTTTCAGTACACCGGAAAGTTTACTGCTGCTGATTTCTCCGGCATAAATTCCTATAACAACTTTATGTTTTTCTTCTGGTGTGTTTGCTTCAAGCATTTTCTTATTTTTACTTGCATTTGCTTTTTGTTCAGCTTCTTCAGGATAATTCTCTACAAACCACTTAGCAAGTTCATTAGGAGTAAATTTTTGATTTTCATGATTTTTAAGAAAATCAATTATTTCATCCTTATAATAAATTTTCATAATTTAGTTCTCAATTTAGATTATTAAAATAAGTTAAAATATTATATTAATTTTACACTTTATTTTAAAAATTTCAATTTTAAATTACTAATCTTAGTGATCTTATAGATTATCGTTCACATATTTCCCAAATTTAGAAAATAATTTTTTGAAGTTATGAGTAGTAGCATTTGCTACTTCTATGCTAGTTATGCCTTTTAGTTCGGCGACTTTTTCGGCAACATATCTAACAAAAGCCGGCTCGTTTTGCTTGCCACGCATCGGGGTAGGGGCTAAATAAGGCGAATCTGTTTCAATTAATAATCTTTCAAGTGGGACATACTTAACTATCTCTTGCAAATCTGTTGCATTTTTAAACGTTATAATCCCTGACATTGAAATATATAAACCGATATCTAACATTTTTTTTGCTAAATCTTTAGAGGAAGTAAAGCAATGTATTAACCCGGGAAAATTATCATTTTTCATTTCACTAGTTAGGATATCAATCGTATCCTCTTCCGCATCTCTTGTATGAACGATAATCGGTAATTTTGTTACGCTTGCCGCATATATATGTTGTACAAACAAATCTTTTTGCTGCTGTTTATCATAAGGCGTATGATAATAATCAAGACCGGTTTCGCCGATTCCGATAATTTTAGGGTGATGAGAAAGCTTAATAATTTCCTCAACCGATACGGTTTGTTTTACTTCACAGGGATGTACGCCAACGCTCGCAAAAACATTTTTATATTTCTCTGCTATCTGCAAAATATCAGGCAAATCTTCTAGTTTAGTGCAGATAGCTTGCATATACTGCACACCGTTTGCCATAGCTCTTTGAATGACAGAATCTAAATCTGTATCTTTGGTAAGTAAATTAAGATGACAATGGGAATCTATTAACATATTATACTTCGAGTAAATAAAGAGTTGGTACACTGTCATTCCGTTGATCGCAGGAATCCAGTCACTAAAAAGTAACATATACTGAATTTTTAATACTAAAAGCTCAAATAATTTCGCTTTTTTTCTGGATTCCTGCTTTCGCAGGAATGACAGCTAGGACTCTTGGAAACACCACACTAGGCTCTAAAATATTTGCGGAAGGCGTTACAGCATATTCACGGCTTAAATGTTTAAAACTCCGCTCTTCTTTCGCTACCCCTAACTGATCGAGCATTTTATTTGCCGCCGCAGGCGTAAAAGGCTGGAGCATGATAACAATATAACGTAAAGACTCTAG